>JANOEW010000118.1:0-7990 GCA_031413475.1 Amaricoccus sp. | reverse complement strand
GCGGACCTGAGCCGGGGGCGAACGCTCGAGGGCGTGGACGCGCTGATCGTCAGCCCCGGCATCCCGCACCTCTATCCGGCGCCGCATCCGGCGGTGGCGGCGGCCTGGGAAGCGGGGGTCGCGGTCGACAACGACGTCGGGCTGTTCTTCCGGTCCTTCGCGACGCCGGACTGGGACAGCTTCGGTCGCACGCCGCAGGTGGTCTGCGTGACCGGATCGAACGGCAAGTCGACGACGACGGCACTGATCGCCCATGTGCTGGCGGCGACGGGGCGGCCGGTGCAGGTGGGCGGCAACATCGGGCGCGGCGTGCTCGACCTCGATCCGGCGGCGGACGGGATGGTGGTGGTGCTGGAGCTGTCGTCCTACCAGATCGAGCTGGCGCGGGCGTTGCAGCCGGACATCGCGGTGTTCCTCAATCTCAGTGACGACCACCTCGACCGGCACGGCGGGCGGGGCGGGTATTTCGCGGCGAAGCGGCGGCTGTTCACGCAAGGGGGCCCGGCGCGGTCGGTGATCGGGGTGGACGAGGACGAGGGGCGGTTCCTCGCCAACGTGATGCGCGAGGCGGCGGGGTCGGGCGCGCCGGTGATCGCGGTGTCGGTGACGCGCAAGCTGCCCGACGGCTGGAGCGTGGTGGCGCGCAAGGGGTTCCTGAGCGAGTGGCGCGGCGGGCGGCAGGCGGCGTCGGTGGACCTGCGCGGGATGGCGGGGCTGCCGGGGGCGCACAACCACCAGAACGCCTGCGCGGCCTATGCGGTGGCGCGCAGCCTCGGCATGGGGCCGCGGCAGGTGGAGGCGGCGATGGCTGGGTTCGCCGGCCTACCGCACCGGAGCCAGTTCCTCGGCGACTGGGGCGGCGTGCGGGTGGTGAACGATTCGAAGGCGACCAACGCGGAGGCGGCGGGCAAGGCCTTGGGCAGTTTCGAGCGGGTGCGGTGGATCGCGGGCGGGCGGGCGAAGGCGGGCGGGATCGAGTCCTTGCGTCCGCTGTTCCCGCGGGTGGCGAAGGCCTACCTGATCGGCGAGGCGGCGGAGGGGTTCGCGGCGACGCTGGGCGACGTGCCGCACGCGGTGAGCGGGACGCTGGAGGCGGCGGTGCGGGCCGCGCTGGCCGAGGCGGAGCCGGGGGACGTGGTGCTGCTGGCCCCGGCCTGCGCGAGCTTCGACCAGTTCGCCAGCTTCGAGGCGCGGGGGGAGGCGTTCGTGGCGCTGGTGCGGGAGGTGATGGGAGGATGAGGCATTGCACGGTGCAAGCCTTATCAAGATGATGATTCAATGAGATAAAAGTGTTAACGGTGCAGTTGTCCACAGGCTGCTGATCGTCGCGCAAATGGAGCGCTCGCCACTTCGAAACTCCGCGACGGAGCCTCCAGTGTCGGCTATCCTACGCGAAGGAGGTCGCCCGGTATGAAGCCGCGCGCGGTGCCGACGATGACGACGGATGGGGAGGCGGAGGCGTTCCTGGCGCAGGACCTGTCGGGGCTCGACTGCGGGCAGTTCCGGCCGCTGACCTGGGAGGCGGAGCCGAAGACGGCGCGGGTGAACATGCGCCTGCCGGCGGCGCTGGTGGCGGCGGTGAAGGCGCGGGCGGCGGAGCGGGGCATCCCGTACCAGCGGCTGATCCGGGAGGCGATCGAGCGGGCGGTGCGGGGGTGATGGCGATCGTGCCGAGGGCAGGCCGCGTCGCTTAGGCTTTGGGTGGTATACGCGCGATGAAGGTAGTCACAATCAACCTTCCCGACGAGCCGGCGGTCTTGGTCAAACGCGCCGCGGTCGATGCCGGGTCGCCCTCCGGGCTTGTTTCGGCGGCGATCGAATGAGCAACGTACGTCTTCACCAATTTGACAAGCTAAAATACGGTGACCCGCAAGGCTTCTTGATCGAGCTGCGAAAACTCGAAACGGCAGTCTCGGGGTCGCAAACACCTGAGCGGATCAGAACGCTCCGTACTCAGAAACTCAAGCGGGCGCGCGAAATGCGCGACGCAGCGATCTTCTGTGTTGGGGTATCAAAACGATTCGGTCTCGACGTTCGGTTCGCGCCGTTTGAAGATCAAGATTTCGACATAGTAGCAACGTGGGTCGATGGCGACGCAATGACACACTATTGTCCCGTGCAGTTAAAGGAAGTTGCGCCACCGCGCCTAAATCTCGACGCGACAATCCAAACCGTGGTTGACCGTCTCACGGTCTATGCGGACTCCGCTGATTTGTGCCTTGCCATAAAGCTTAATCGACCAGTTCGGTTTGATCCTGCGAGATTGGCACTGCCAGCCACTCTGCGAATTGGTGGGTTGTGGGTTTTCGGAAGCATTTCAGCTGATCAATCAGAGTTCTGTTTGTGGGGGGATTTCATGAGCAAGACTGACACGCCAGTCGGTATGCGGTTCTCATACCCGCTGTCTATTCGATGATTATGCTTCCGTTCTATTTGGTTGGTTGAGCTAGTCTATTCGCGTGCGAGCAAAAAATGCGTCACGCGACTTATTGAAGTTTGATATGTTGTTGGATAACCCTTCGGAGTCAGGCTCAGCGCAAGCTGGAATGATGTGTTCGATGCAGGAGTATAAGGCCGAAGCGGATTGCAGGCGCTTGCCGCCTTCCCTTAGATACTGGAATGAGAACAGTGTGCGAGGTGAAGGAAAATGGATAGGAGGCGCACCGCTCTCGTAACGACACTCCTCGCTGCTGTTGGTGGTCCGGCACTGTGTGATGAAGTCAACTTATTTGGAATAGGAAACTCCGAATGCCAAGTAGCAATGCTCATTCCTGAAAGCTATGATTGGGTTCTTGGGTATTGGTCTGGAATGAACAGAGCGAACAATGCAGATGTCGGTCGCTCAATTGGTGCGATGGGTATTATAGAGATAGTAAAAATGACGTGCACGAGTGCGCCAACTTTGAATCTGTGGGAGGCAGTTTATAGGCGATACCTAATGACCCAGCTTGACGACCACTAGATAGCGCCAACTCAGCAGGGAGTTATTCCAACTCTCAGGGTGCATCTACCGGCGCGGCGGAGCGCCGATCGATGTCCAAATAGCTGCGACCCTATGTGCCGCTCCTAAGGACTCACGCCCGCCGCGCCCCCACCTGCGCCACCCCTAGCACCCCCAGCACCTTCGCTTCGATGTGCTCGGCGTTCATCGCGGCGGCGGCGTACATCTTCGCGGGGCTGTCCTGGTCGATGAAGGTGTCGGGGAAGACCATCGAGCGGAACTTGAGGCCGGTGTCGAAGACGCCCTCCTCGGCGAGGAGGTGGGCGACGTGGCTGGCGAAGCCGCCGATGGCGCCCTCCTCGATGGTGACCAAGGCCTCGTGGTCGCGGGCGAGGGCGAGGATCAGGTCGCGGTCGAGGGGCTTGGCGAAGCGGGCGTCGGCGATGGTGGGGCGGACGCCGCGCTGGCCGAGGGACTCGGCGGCCTTCAGGACCTCGGCGAGGCGGGCGCCGAAGCTGAGGATGGCGACGCGGGCGCCTTCCTGCACTATCCGGCCGCGGCCGATCTCGAGGGGGGTTCCGCGCTCGGGCATCTCGACGCCGACGCCGTCGCCGCGGGGGAAGCGGAAGGCGGAGGGGCCGGCGTCGTGGGCGGCGGCGGTGGCGACCATGTGCACGAGCTCGGCCTCGTCGGCGGCGGCCATCACCACGAAGCCGGGCAGGTTGGCGAGGTAGGCGACGTCGAAGGCGCCGGCGTGGGTCGGGCCGTCGGCGCCGACGAGGCCGGCGCGGTCGATGGCGAAGCGCACGGGCAGGCGCTGGAGGGCGACGTCGTGGACGACCTGGTCGTAGCCGCGCTGCAGGAACGTCGAGTAGATCGCGGCGAAGGGCTTCATGCCGGCGGCGGCGAGGCCGGCGGCGAAGGTGACGCCGTGCTGCTCGGCGATGCCGACGTCGAAGCAGCGCTTGGGGAACCGCTCGGCGAATAGGTTGAGCCCGGTGCCGTCGGGCATCGCGGCAGTGATCGCCACGATGCGGTCGTCGCGCTCGGCCTCCTTGATCAGCGCCTTGGCGAAGACCTTGGTGTAGCTGGGCGCGTTCGAGGGGGCCTTGGCCTGGGCGCCGGTGACCACGTCGAACTTCGAGACGCCGTGGTACTTGTCGGCGCTGTCCTCGGCGGGGGCGTAGCCCTTGCCCTTCCTGGTGAGCGCGTGGATCAGGATCGGGCCGTCGGCCCGGGCCTTGACGGCGCGCAGGATGGCGAGGAGCTGGTCGATGTCATGGCCGTCGATCGGGCCGACGTAGGAGAAGCCGAGCTCCTGAAACAGCGTGCCGCCGACGGTCACGGCCTTGACCAGCTCGCGCGCGCGCTTGGCGCCTTCCTGGAGCGGGCCCGGCAGCATCCGCACGGCGCCCTTGGCCACCGACATCAGGTCCTGGAACGGCTCGCCGGTGTAGAGGCGGCTGAGGTAGTTCGACATGGCGCCGACGGGGGGAGCGATCGACATTTCGTTGTCGTTGAGGATGACGAAGAGGCGTTTTTTCATATGGCCGGCGTTGTTCAGCGCCTCGTAGGCCATGCCGGCCGACATCGCGCCGTCGCCGATCACGCAGATGACGTCGCCGATGTCCGGGGCCCCGAGGTCGCGGGCGGCGGCGTAGCCGAGGCCGGCGGAGATCGAGGTGGAGGAGTGCGCGGCGCCGAACGCGTCGTAGGGGCTCTCGGCGCGCTTGGTGAAGCCCGACAGGCCGCCGCCGGCGCGCAGGGTGCGGATGCGGTCGCGGCGGCCGGTGAGGATTTTGTGCGGGTAGCACTGGTGGCCGACATCCCAGATCAGCTTGTCTTTCGGCGTGTTGAACACCGCGTGGATCGCGACGCTGAGCTCGACCACGCCGAGGCCGGCGCCGAGGTGGCCGCCGGTGACCGAGACGGCGGAGATCGTCTCGGCGCGCAGCTCGTCGGCGACGGCGCGCAGCTCGGCGTTGGTCATGCCCTTGAGGTCGGCGGGAAGGTTCACGCGGTCGAGGTGGGGGGTGCTGGGGCGAGTGTCGGGCATCGTTTCCTCCGGGCGGCTTCTGTGGGCCGTCACGCAGCGCGGCTGGCGGCGAAGACGGCTGCCTGGCGCAGGGTCTCGGCCGCAGAGCCGTAGGGATTGAGGGTTTCACACGCCCTGGACACCAAGTCACGCGCTTTCTGGCGCGCGCCTTCGAGGCCGAGCAGGGCGACGAAGGTGGCTTTTCCCGCGGTTTTGTCCTTGCGCAGGCGCTTGCCGGTCGCTTCCGGGTCGCCCTCGACGTCGAGGATGTCGTCGCGGATCTGAAAGGCGAGCCCGAGGTCCGCGGCGAAGCGGCGCATGGGCTCGGGGTCGGAGCGGCCGAGGATCGCGCCGGATTCCGCCGCCCAGCCGATCAGCGCCCCGGTCTTGAGCGCCTGCAGGCCCGTGATCGCGGCGAGGTCGAGCGGCGCGGCGGCGCGTTCGGCAGCGAGGTCGAGCGCCTGGCCGCCCGCCATGCCGCCCGCGCCGCCGGCCTGGGCGAGGCGGTGGATGAGCCGGACCTGGAGGCGGGGGTCGATGCCGCCCTGGGGCGCGGCGAGGATCTCGAAGGCGAGGGTCTGGAGCGCGTCGCCGACCAGAATTGCGGTGGCCTCATCCCATTTCACGTGCACCGTGGGGCGGCCGCGGCGCAGGTCGTCGTCGTCCATCGCGGGCAGGTCGTCGTGCACGAGGCTGTAGGTATGGACGCATTCGACGGCAGCGGCGGTGCGCAGCGCCTGGGCGGCGGGGGCGTGGAACAGGGCGGCGCTCTCGATGGCGAGGAAGGCCCGCAGGCGCTTGCCGCCCGCGAGGGTGGCGTGGCGCATGGCGGCGCCGAGCGGGGCGTCGGCTGCGGGCAGCAGCGTCGCCAGCGTCTCCTCGACGGCGGTCGCGTGCCGGCTCAGCCGCGCGTGAAAGTGCAGCTGCGCCGCGTCCATGGTTCAGGCGGGATCGAGCGGCTTGGTCGTCACGGTTCCGTCGGGACCCTGGACGATCTGGGCGACGCGCTCCTCGGCGGCCTTGAGCTTGTCCTCGCAATGCCGGCGCAGCTCGGCGCCGCGGGCGTAGAGGTCGATCGAGTCTTCGAGCGACGCCGCCCCGGATTCCAGCAAGTGCACGACCTGTTCGAGCTCCTTCAGCGCATCTTCGAACGTGAGCTCGTCGACCGGCGTCGCCTCGGTCTCAGCCATGTCCCCGCTCCATCAGCACCCGCACGTGCGCCGCGACGGAGGCGGCCAGCGCCGACAGATCATATCCGCCCTCGAGTGTCGAGACGACCCGGCCGCCGCAGTGCCTGTCCGCCATGTCGCACAGGCGCTCGGTGGCCCAGGCGAAGTCGGCCTCGGTCAGGTTGAGGTTCGCCAGCGGGTCGCGGGCGTGGGCGTCGAACCCTGCGGAGATCAGGATCATATCGGGGGCGTGCGCCTCGATCGCCGGCAGGACGCGGCCGAGGAAGCCGGCGCGGAAGACAGCGCCGCCGGTTCCGGGCGGCAGCGGCACGTTGACGATCTGGCCGTGGGCGCCGGTCTCGTCGGCGTTCCCCGAGCCGGGATAGAGCGGGATCTGCTGGGTCGAGGCGAACAGGATGCGCGCGTCGTCCCAGACCAGGTCCTGGGTGCCGTTGCCGTGGTGAACGTCGAAATCGACGATGGCGACGCGATCGAGGCCGTGCGCCTCGAGCGCGTGGCGCGCCCCGACGACCACGTTGCCGAAGAAGCAGAAGCCCATGGCGGTGGCGGTCTCGGCGTGGTGCCCGGGGGGGCGGACCGCGCAGAACGCGTTCCGCGCCTCGCCGGCCATGACCGTGTCCACCGCCGCGACCACGGCGCCGGCGGCGCGGCGCGCGGCGATCAGCGTGGCCGGGCACATGAACGTATCGGCGTCGATCGCGGCGAAGCCGGCCGTGGGGAGCCGGGCGTCCAAGGCGGCGAGATGCGCGGCAGGGTGGGCGCGCAGCAGATGGGCGTCTTCGGCGAGCGGCGCCTCCATCCGGACCAGGTAGGCGAACTCCTCGGCCTCCAGCGCCGCGAGGATCGCCTGGAGCCGCTCGACCCGCTCCGGGTGCCCGGGCGGGTTGACGTGCATGAGACAATCGGCGTGGGAGACGAGGGCGGTGGACATTTCGCGACGATAGGCCGCGGGGATCGGGCTTTCAAAGGGTAAACGCAACGGGCTCTGGCCGCGCGGAGGCGCTGGACCGCTCAAGGTTGTATGCGCATAATGCGATTGACTTTGCGCGTCGGGGGAGAGCGTTGGAACAGGCGGCATCGCGGCATGAAGCGGCCGGCGTGTCGACGCCCGCTGGCGGTCTCGGTGCGCATTTCCGGGCGATGGCGCGCAACAACGCCTGGGCGAACACGCGGCTGCTCGGGGCCTGCGCGCAGCTGGGCGCGATAGAATTCGCCGCGCCGCGCACCGGGTTCTTTCCCTCGCTGCGAGCGACGCTCAATCACAATCTCGCGGTGGACCTCTACTATCTGGACGCGCTGGAGGGCGGAGGGCGGGGACGCTCGGTCTTCGACGCCGCGTCCGATATCGCCGTGCCGGCGGCGCTGCGCACGGCGCAAGCCGTGGCCGACCGGCGGCTGATCGCCTTCTGCGACGGGCTAGGGCAGGCGGACCCGGGGCGGTCCGTGGACACCGACCGCGGCGAGCCGCTGGCGGAACGGATCGACGCGCTGCTCGCGCATCTCTTCCAGCACCAGATCCATCATCGCGGTCAGGCGCACGCAATGCTTGCCGGGACCGCGGTGGCGCCGCCGCAGCTCGACGAGTTCTTCCTAGAGTACGACCGGCATCCGAGCGTGGTCGCGGGCGGGTTCTGGCCGGTCCCGTCGTGAGATCGCCTCGGGTGGCGCGTCGTGCGCGACCACGGTAGGCTCCGGGCCGATGGTCCAAGAAGCCGCGGGGACGATATGCGAATCGAGGTGGTCGGCGTTGGCGGTTTCATCCTGCTCGTCCTCAACGTCTGGGCGATCGTCTCGATCGTCGGATCGGCGGCGAGCACCGGCGGC
>JANOEW010000117.1:0-4445 GCA_031413475.1 Amaricoccus sp. | reverse complement strand
GGCGACATCGTCCTGTCGATCGACGCCATGAGCGGCGAGCGCGGCGTGTCCGAGGTTGTGCGCGGCATGGGCAAGTCGCTGGCCAAGAACCGCCGGCTTCGCTACATTCTGCATGGTGACGCCGATACGCTCGCGCGGGCGATCCGCAAGGCGAGCCCGCTGGCGGCGCGCACCGAGATCCGCCACGCCGCCTCGGTGATCGCCATGGACGAAAAACCCTCGCGCGCGCTGCGCAGCGGCCAGGGCTCGAGCATGTGGAACGCGCTCGAGACTCTGAAATCCGGCGAATCGCGCGTGGTGATCTCCTGCGGCAACACCGGGGCGCTGATGGCGCTCGCCATGCTTGTGCTGCGCAAGGCGCCGGGGGTGAACCGGCCGGCCATCGCCGTGCTCTGGCCTTCGATGAACCGCTCGGGCTACAATATCCTGCTCGACGCCGGCGCAGACGTGCGCGCCGACGCCGAGGATCTGCTCAAGTTCGCCGTGATGGGCGCCTCCTACGCCCGCAACGCGCTCGAGCACGGCCGTCCACGGGTCGGCCTGCTCAACGTCGGGGTCGAGGAACACAAGGGCCGGCCTGAGCTGCACGAGGCCGCGGCGCTGATCGCGGCGTCCGGGCCGGACGGCGATTTCGACTACATCGGCTACGTCGAGGGCAGCGAAATGGCCTCGGACCGTGTCGACGTGATCGTGACCGACGGCTTTACCGGCAACATCGCGCTCAAGACCGGCGAAGGCACCGCCAGCCTGATCCGAGGCCTGCTGCGCGAGGCGTTCGCCTATTCGCCGCTCAGCCGCATCGGCGCGCTCTTCGCCTACACCTCGCTCGGGCGGCTGTCGAAGCGCATCGATCCGCGCCGGGTCAACGGCGGCGTGTTCCTCGGGCTGAACGGCACGGTGATCAAGAGCCATGGCTCGGCCGACGCCACCGGGGTCTCGGCGGCGATCAAGCTCGCCTTCACCCTCGCCGAAAACGGCTTCGCCGAACGCCTGGCCGCGCGGGTGGCGCCTGGCCTCGCGGTAACCCCGGCGCGCGGCGCGGCGCCGACATGACGGTCGTGCGCGCTGTCGCCCGCGGCTGCGGCACGTATCTGCCCGCCCGCGTCGTCGAGAACGCCGAATTCGCCGCGACCCTCGACACTTCGGACGCCTGGATCCGCTCGCGCACCGGCATCGAGCGGCGGCGGTTCGCGGCCGAGGGCGAAACGACGTCCGACCTCGCCACGACGGCGGCGCGGGCGGCGCTGGCCGACGCCGGCCTCGACGGCGCCGACCTCGACGCCATCCTGCTCGCGACCGCGACGCCCGACCAGACCTTCCCATCGACCGCGACGCGGGTGCAGGCCGCGATCGGCATGACCGGCGGCTTCGCCTTCGACATCCAGGCGGTCTGCGCGGGGTTCGTCTTCGCGCTCGCCCAGGCCGACGCGCTGATCCGCGCCGGCCAAGCGCGGCGGGTGATGGTGATCGGGGCCGAGACGTTCTCGCGCATCCTCGACTGGTCGGATCGCGGCACCTGCGTGCTGTTCGGCGACGGGGCGGGCGCGCTGATCCTCGAGGCGTCCGAGGCCGCCGGCGCCAGCGCGGACCGCGGTATTCTGGCCACCGACCTACGCTCGGACGGACGCTACGGCGATCTGCTCTACGTCGATGGCGGGCCCTCGACGACCGGCACGGCCGGGGTGGTGCGCATGGCAGGCCAGGAGGTGTTCAAGCACGCGGTGCTGAAGCTCGCGGAAACCGGGGCGGCGGCGCTGGCCCGGGCCGGGCTGACCACCGCCGACATCGACTGGCTGGTGCCCCACCAGGCCAACCTGCGGATCATGACCATGACCGCGGCGAAGCTCGGCGTGCCGATGGAGAAAGTCGTGGTGACCGTTCAGGATCACGGCAACACCTCCGCCGCTTCGATTCCGCTCGCGCTCGGCGTGGCGCGCGCGCGCGGCCAGATCCGCGACGGCGATCTGGTGCTGATGGAGGCGATCGGCGGCGGCCTCGCCTGGGGAGCGGCGGTGCTGCGCTGGTGATCCGCGCGCCGGAGACGCTTCGACGGCGTTCGTGTTGACTCGCTTCGCGAATCGCCCGTAAGGTTAACAAAATGTTGATCAAAAACGGGGGGACGGCGATGAGCGAGAAGACCCTTACCCGGATGGAGCTCAGCGAAGCGGTGTTCCGGGCGGTGGGCCTGTCGCGCAACGAGAGCGCGGATCTCGTGGAAGCGGTTCTCGAACACGTCTCGGACTCGCTGGTGCGCGGCGAATCCGTGAAGATTTCCTCGTTCGGCACCTTCTCCGTCCGCGCCAAGACCGCGCGCATCGGGCGCAATCCCAAGACCGGCGAAGAGGTTCCGATCGAGCCGCGGCGGGTGCTGACGTTTCGTCCCTCGCACATCATGAAAGAGCGCGTGGACGCCGGGAACAAGCGCTAAGCGGCGGGGGCGGGTCGAGATGGACAAGTCCCCCGAAGCCTTCCGCACCATCAGCGAGGTCGCCGAGACCCTCGACGTGCCGCCGCACGTGCTGCGGTTCTGGGAGTCGCGCTTCGCGCAGGTGAAGCCGGTCAAGCGCGGCGGCGGACGACGCTACTACCGGCCCGAAGACGTGCGGCTGCTGCGCGGCATCCGTGGCCTGCTCTACGACGACGGTATGACGATCAAGGGCGTCCAGAAGATCCTGCGCGAGCGCGGGGTGCGCCACGTGATCGGGCTCGGCACCCTTCCGGACGGCGAGGCCGCGGTCGCCGCGACGGCCGCCGCGCCTCCTTCCGCCGCGCGCCGCACCGTCGCGCGCAAGGCCGCCAACGGCAAGGCCGCACCGGCGACGTCGCCGCAGTCCGACCTGTTCGGCCGGGGCGCGGACGCCGGACGGACCGTCGAGCCGCAGCCGAAGGACCGGGCGGCGCTGCGGGCGCTGGTCGCCGAACTCGAGGCGCTTCGTGCGGTCATGGCGACCGACGGCCGCCGCTGAGGCGCGCGGCGTTTTCCGCTTGCTCCAGCGGGTCAGGCGGCTATACAGCCCCGGTGTCGGGCTATAGCGCAGTCTGGTAGCGCGTTCGACTGGGGGTCGAAAGGTCGTGAGTTCGAATCTCGCTAGCCCGACCATTTCCCCGAATTTTCTGGCCGACCGACCCGGGGTGATCCCGGCGCAGGCGATCGCACGGATGATCGAGACCGGCGCGATCACCGTGTCGGCGCCGGTCGCCGACGATCAGGTCCAGCCGGCGAGCCTCGATCTGCGGCTTGGGGCCGAGGCGTTCCGGGTGCGCGCGTCGTTCCTGCCGGGCGCCGCGCCGCTGGCGGAGCGGCTGGCCGAGTTCGAGATGCACCGGATCGACCTGACCGGCGGCGCCGTGCTCGAGAAGGGCTGCGTCTACGTCGTGCCGCTGATGGAGTGCCTGGCCCTGCCGCCGGACGTCGCGGCGGTGGCGAACGCCAAGAGCTCGACCGGGCGGCTCGACCTGTTCACCCGGCTGATCACCGACCACGGAGCCGAGTTCGACCGGATCGCCGCGGGCTACGCCGGGCCGCTCTACGCCGAAGTGTCGCCGCGCTCGTTCTCGGTGCTGGTGCGGCCGGGGATGCGGCTGAACCAGATCCGGTTCCGCCGCGGCACGGCGACGCTCGACGACCGGGCGCTTGCGGCGTTAAACGCCGCCGAGCGGCTGGTCGATGGCGAGGCGCATATCGCGGACGGGCTGGGGTTCTCGGTGGACCTGCGGCCCGCCAGCGGCCGGATCGCGGGGTATCGTGCCAAGCCGCAAACCGGCCTGATCGATCTCGACCGGATCGGCTACTACGAGCCGTCCGAGTTCTGGGAGGAGGTCCACCCCCGCGACGGTCGGATCATCCTCGATCCCGGCGCCTTCTACATCCTCGTCAGCCGCGAGGCGGTGCACGTGCCGCCCGACTACGCCGCCGAGATGGCGCCCTACCTCGCCATGGTCGGCGAGTTCCGGGTGCACTACGCCGGCTTTTTCGACCCCGGCTTCGGCCATGCCGCCGCTGGGGGACAGGGTGCGCGCGGGGTGCTGGAGGTGCGCTGCCACGAGGCCCCGTTCGCGCTCGACCACGGCCAGATCGTCGGACGGCTGGTCTACGAGCGGATGGCGGCCCTGCCGGAACGGATGTACGGCGCGGGGATCGCCTCGAACTATCAGGGACAGGGTCTGAAACTGGCCAAGCAGTTCGCCGTCTGATCTGCCGGGCCCCCCCGATCATCCTGCACCCGGACCTCAAGCCCTGCACCCGCGCCGGTCAGAACCGTCGCGTCAGCCGTGCAGCCTGCCGGGCGCGCCGGGAAAGATCGCGCGCCGCCTGCGCCTGGGCCGCCTCGGCAGCCTGCGCCTCGGGCACTTCCGGTGCGGGGTCTGCCGCGCCCCAGGGCCCGGACACAGCACCTTCACGCGCCTGACCGGCGTCTGGCGCGCGAGACTTCGGGCGCGGCGCG
>JANOEW010000116.1:0-2273 GCA_031413475.1 Amaricoccus sp. | reverse complement strand
GGCCAGTTCACCAATCTCAAAGCGCAGGCCCGCTCGATGGGGCTCGAGGACCGCTGGCCCGAGATCGCGCGGACCTACGCGGACGTGAACCAGATGTTCGGCGACATCGTCAAGGTCACGCCCTCGTCCAAGGTCGTGGGCGACATGGCGCTCGTGATGGTCGCTCAGGGCCTGACCCGCGTGGAGGTCGAGGACCCGAAGGTCGAGGTCGCCTTCCCCGACAGCGTCGTCGACATGCTGCGCGGCAACCTCGGCCAACCCCCCGGCGGCTGGCCCGCCGCGTTGCAGAAAAAGGTGCTGAAGGGCGAGACCCCGATCACCGTGCGCCCCGGCGCCGCGGCCCCGCCCGCCGACCTCGGCCAGCTGCGCGCCAGGCTCCGCGCCGACCTGCCCGAGGTCGCCATCGACGACGAGGACTTCTGCGGCTACCTCATGTATCCCAAGGTCTTTCTCGACTACGCCGCGCGCCACGGCGATTACGGCCCGGTGCGCACGCTGCCCACGTCGGTCTATTTCTACGGCATGCAGCCCGGCCAGGAGATCTCCGCCGAGATCGACCCGGGCAAGATCCTCGAGATCCGCCTGCAGACCGTGGGCGAGACCAACGAGGACGGCGAGGTCCGGGTGTTCTTCGAATTGAACGGCCAGCCTCGCACCGTGCGTGTCCCCAACCGCCGCGTCCAGGCGATGACCCCGCGCCGCCCCAAGGCCGAGGCGGGCAACCCGGCGCATGTCGCCGCGCCGATGCCCGGCGTCATCGCCTCGGTCGCCGTCGCCGAAGGCCAGACGGTCCACGCCGGCGACTTGATCCTGACCATCGAGGCGATGAAGATGGAGACCGGCCTCTACGCCGACCGCCCCGGCGCGGTGAAGGCGCTGCACGTCGCCGCCGGCAGCCAGGTCGACGCCAAGGATCTGCTGGTCGAGTTCGCGCTGGCCTGACGCCGGCGCGAGACGGGAACCCAGCGACGACGCGCCAGGACGACGCGCCAGATCGATCTCCGCACCGACCGCCCGGTGTGGACCGCCCACCGCGCGCCGCCCGTGCCGGTCGAGCCGCCGATCCGCGACGTCAGTACCGACGCCCCCGTCGTCGGAATGGGCATGAGCTTGCGGGCCTGACGCGAGCGGCGCCGCCGGCTCGACGGCTGCGTCGGAGCCTTGGCGCGATCGGACGCCCTACTATCAACGGGATTCCGCTGCTATTCTCCGAAGAAACTGGGGGAAAAGCGCCAATGACCATCCACCGCAGCCCGTTCCCGGACGTCGAGATTCCGGATCGGTCGATCACCGAGTTCGTGTTCGACGGGCTCGCCGGGCACGACGACACGCCGGTGCTGATCGACGGCCCGACCGGGCGCGCCCTCACCGGCCGCCAGTTCCGCGCCATTGTCGAGGGCCTCGCCGGTGGGCTCACCGCGCGCGGGCTCGGCCGCGGCAGCGTCGTCGCCATCTTCGCGCCGAACTCGCCCGACTACGCCGTGGTCTTCCACGCCGTCGCCTGGGCCGGCGGCGTCGTGACCACGCTCAACCCCTCCTACACCGCCGAGGAGGTCAACCGGCAGCTGGTCGACTCCGGCGCCACGCTGCTCGTCACCGTCCCCGCGCTGCTCGACACCGCCCGCGTCGCCGCGGCGGGAACCGGCGTCGCCGAGATCGTGACCATCGGCGCGGCCGAGGGCGCGACGCCGCTCGACGCGCTGTCGGGTCCGCCGCTGCGCGCCCAGGTCCCGCTTGGCTCCACCCGCGACGTCGTGCTGCTGCCCTATTCCTCGGGCACCACCGGCCTGCCCAAGGGCGTGATGCTGACCCACCGCGGCCTCGTCGCCAACATCGCGCAGATCAACGGCCTGATGGGGATCGAGCCGGGCGCGCGCACGCTCGCGTTCCTGCCGTATTTTCACATCTACGGCATGGCCGTGCTGATGAACTTCCACCTCGCGCGCGCCGGGCTGCAGGTGACCATGCCGCGCTTCGACCTCGAGACCGCGCTGCGGCTGATTGAGACGCATCGCATCACCCATCTCTACGTCGCGCCGCCGGTCGTGCTGGCGCTCGCCAAACATCCGCTGGTCGAGCGCTTCGACCTCTCGTCGCTCGAATTTGTGCTGTCCGCCGCGGCCCCGCTGGGGGCGGAGCTCTCGGCCGCCTGCGCGGAGCGGATCCGCCGCCCGCTGATCCAGGGCTACGGCATGACCGAGCTGAGCCCGATCAGCCACTTCAGCACGGCGGGCATGAACCGGCCGGGCGCCTCCGGCCTCTTGGTCCCGAAC
>JANOEW010000115.1:0-8965 GCA_031413475.1 Amaricoccus sp. | reverse complement strand
GCTCGCGCCCCCCCCGGTGACCGAGGCCGGCGAGGCCCACCCACGCGAACTGAGTCTCCTGCTTGAGAGAAGCAGTTCCTTATTCGCAAGTGCAAGCCAGAATGCGCGCGTGCTTAGCGAAAGCTGGGCTTCCGAGCAGATGTATTGCCCAAACTGTGGAAATCCCAAACTTTTCAGATATCCAGCTGGCCGGCCGGTTGCAGATCTTCACTGCGACGTATGCCTCGATCAATTTGAGCTCAAGAGCCAGAAACGCGTCTTTGGCAGAAAGGTAGCAGATGGGTCATACAAGACAAAAATTGAGCGATTAAATTCGGACTCATCTCCTAACCTTGTACTAATGCATTACAGCATAGTCGATTACACTGTAAAGAATCTCCTTGTCGTGCCAAAAAGGTTCTTCGTTCATACAACAATTGAGAAACGCAAACCACTCGCAGCTACCGCCAGAAGGGCAGGCTGGATCGGTTCAAACATTCTTTTACATCTTATTCCTAAGGTAGGCCGCATCAAAATAGTAGATGATGGTCGCATCGTGAACAAGAATGACGTTATTGAAAAGTGGAAGAGCAGCGCGTTTTTAGATGAACGCAAAGGCGAGTCACGAGGTTGGATCGTCGACGTCATGATCTGCGTCGACAAAATAGACTCACAAACTTTTAGTTTGGTTGATGTATACGCGTACGAAAGACAGCTACAGACGCTATATCCAAGCAATAAAAACGTAAGACCAAAGATCCGTCAGCAACTTCAATTGCTTAGGGAGTATGGCTACATTGAGTTCCTTGGCGCTGGACGATACAAGAAAACGACGTAGTTGGACTTCCGTTATGACTTCGGCGCGAGCCTCAGCCCGAGCTCCCGCAGCTGCTCGCCCGTCGCCGCGCTCGGCGCGCCCATCATCAGGTCCTCGGCGCGCTGGTTCATCGGGAACATGATCACCTCGCGGATGTTCTCCGCGCCGGCGAGCAGCATGACGATCCGGTCCACCCCGGGCGCGATCCCGGCATGGGGCGGGGCGCCGTAGCGGAAGGCCGAGATCATTCCGCCGAAATGCGCGTCCACGAAGGCGCGGTCCTTTCCGACGATCTCGAAGGCCTTGTACATGATCTCGGGTTTGTGGTTGCGCACCGCGCCCGAGCTGAGCTCAACCCCGTTGCAGACGACGTCGTACTGGTAGCCGAGCACGTCGAGCGGGTCCTGCGTCGCCAGCGACTCGAGCCCACCCTGCGGCATCGAGAACGGGTTGTGGCTGAAGTCGAGCACGCCCGTGTCCTCGTCGCGCTCGTACATCGGGAAGTCGACGATCCAGGTGAAGTCGAACCGGTCCTCGACCGTCAGCCCCAGCTCACGCCCGATCACGTTGCGCGCCCGCCCCGCCACCGCCTCGAACTTGGCCGGCCGCCCGGCGAGGAAAAACGCCGCGTCGCCTTCGCCCAAACTCAGCTGCGTCCGGATCGCCTCGGTCCGTTCCGGCCCCAGCGCCTTCGCCACCGGCCCGGCCGCCTCCATGACCCCGGAGTCAAGCGCCCGCCAGAAGATGTACCCCATCCCCGGCAGGCCCTCGCCCTGGGCATAGGCGTTCATCCGGTCGCAGAACGCGCGGCTGCCGCCGGCGGGCGCCGGGATCGCCCGGACCTCGTTGCCCGGCTGCTCCAGCAGCCCCGCGAACACCCGGAACCCCGACCCGCGGAAATGCTCGCTTACGACCTGCATCTTGATCGGACACCGCAAATCCGGCTTGTCCGACCCGTACCAGCGCATCGCATCCCGGTACGCGATGCGCGGAAACACCGGCGTCACCGGTCGTCCGCCGCCGAACTCCTCGAACACGCCGCGCATCACCGGCTCGATGGCCTGGAACACGTCCTCCTGGGTGGCGAAGCTCATCTCGACGTCGAGTTGGTAGAACTCGCCGGGCGAGCGGTCGGCGCGGGGGTCCTCGTCGCGGAAGCAGGGCGCGATCTGGAAGTAGCGGTCGAAGCCCGCCACCATGATCAGCTGCTTGAACTGCTGCGGCGCCTGCGGCAGAGCGTAGAACTTGCCCGGGTGCAGCCGCGACGGCACCAGGAAGTCGCGCGCGCCCTCGGGTGAGGATGCGGTCAGGATCGGCGTCTGGAACTCGGTGAAGCCCGCTTCGGTCATCCGCCGCCGCAGCGACGCGATCACCCCCGCCCGCAGCATGATGTTGGCGTGCAGCCCCTCGCGCCGCAGGTCGAGGAAGCGGTATTTCAGCCGGGTCTCCTCGGGATAGTCCACCTCGCCGAACACCGGCAATGGCAGATCCTCGGCCGCCGACAGCACCTCGACCGCGGTCACGAACACCTCGATCGCGCCGGTCGGGATCTTCGGGTTGACCAGCGCCGCGGCGCGCGCCCTGACCATGCCGTCGACCCGGATCACCCATTCCGCCCGCACCGCCTCCAGCGCCGCGAACGCCGGGCTGTCGCCGTCCGCCAGCACCTGGGTCATGCCGTAGTGGTCGCGCAGGTCGACGAATAGCACGCCGCCGTGGTCGCGCACCCGGTGCACCCAGCCCGACAGCCGCACCTCGCGGTCGACGTCGGCCAGCGTCAGGTCGGCGCAGGTGTGGCTGCGGTAGGCGTGCATGGCGGCCTCGGGACTGATCGGAAAAGCGCCATCGGACATAGCCGCCTGCCCAGGTCGGCGCAAGCGCACTAGCGAGCGCGGTCGCGCGATACCGCCCTGATCTGCACCATGGACACGCCGCCTTTTCGCCGTCACCCCACCGGGAGGCTCAACGGTCGAGCGATTCCACGGTCAGGACGCCGTTGGTGTAAACGCAGATCTCGGCCGCGATCGCCATGGCGCGTCGGGCGATGGTCTCGGCGTCGGCGTCGCTGTCGTAGAGCGCACGGGCGGCGGCGAGCGCATAGTTGCCGCCCGAGCCGATGGCGGCGATGTCGTGCTCGGGCTCGAGCACGTCGCCGGCGCCGGTGATGACGTAGAGCTCGGACCCGTCGGTGACGATCAGCATCGCCTCGAGGTTGCGCAGGTAGCGGTCGGTGCGCCAGTCCTTGGCGAGATCGACGCAGGCCCGCTGGAGCTGGCCGGGCGAGGCCTCGAGTTTCTTCTCCAGCCGCTCAAGCAAGGTGAAGGCGTCGGCGGTCGAGCCGGCGAAACCGCAGAGCACTGGCTTGCCGCCAGGCTCGAGCCGGCGGACCTTGCGGGCGGTGCCCTTGAGCACGGTCTGGCCGAGACTGACCTGGCCGTCGCCCGCGACCACCACCCGGCCGCCCTTGCGCACGGCGAGGATCGTGGTGCCGTGCCAGCCGGGGAATCGTTCACTGTCGCTCATGCACCCTCCGACTCCTCCCGTCATATATGGGCGCCGGACGCGGCCGCCAAGCGGTCGGCTTCGGGCGCCGGAGGGGGTTCCTCTCGGGCGCATCCGCGCGTAACCTCGGGGCGTCCAAGCAATTCAGTGAGGGTATCGCCATGAAACGCCTGCTCACCCCGGCGGTGCTGGCCGCCATCGGCCTGGCGCCGGCTATTTCGGCCGCGCAGGAGGCGGCGATCTACGACCCGATGGACCGCATCCAT
Source organism: Amaricoccus sp. (assembly GCA_031413475.1). GTDB lineage: Bacteria > Pseudomonadota > Alphaproteobacteria > Rhodobacterales > Rhodobacteraceae > Amaricoccus. The sequence goes on along the minus strand of JANOEW010000115.1, from coordinate 5,401 downwards.
CCCGCCTGGGCGCGGAACGGCATGGTGGTGGCGCAGGAAGCGGTGGCGGCGGAGGTCGGCAGGGAGATCCTCGAAGCTGGCGGCAACGCCGTCGATGCCGGCGCCGCGGTGGCCTTCGCCTTGGCGGTGACGCTGCCGCGGGCCGGCAACCTCGGCGGCGGCGGGTTCATGCTCGTGCACGACGCCGCGAGCGGCGAGACCAAGGCGATCGACTACCGCGAGATGGCGCCGGCGGCCGCGGACCGTGACATGTTCCTCGACGACGCCGGCGAGGCGGACAGCGACAAGTCGCGCTACACCGGCCTCGCCACCGGCGTGCCGGGCACGGTCGCGGGCATGCAGATGGCGCTGGACGAATACGGCACGATGTCGCTCGCCGAGGTGCTGGCCCCGGCGATCCGGCTCGCGTCGGAGGGGATCGCCGTCACGGCCGACCTGGCCGACAGTCTGGTCGACCTGGAGCCGCGGTTGAAGAAGTGGCCTGCGTCCGAGGCGATCTTCTACAAGGCGGGCGGCGCGTTCCTCGTGCCCGGCGACACGCTGGTGCAGACCGACCTCGCCGCCACTCTCCAGCGCATCGCCGACCAGGGCGTGGACGGGTTCTACGAAGGCGAAACCGCGCAGGGGATCGTCGACGCGGTGCAGGCGGCGGGCGGGCGGATCACCCTCGAGGACATGGCGGGCTACGAGGCGGTCCTGCGCGACCCGGTGCGCGGGACTTACCGCGGCTACGAGATCGTCTCGATGCCGCCGCCGAGCTCGGGCGGGATTCACATCATCCAGATCCTCAACACGCTCGAAGATTATCCGATCGGCTGGCTCGGGGCGAACTCCGCCGAGACGATCCACCTGATGGCCGAGGCGATGAAGCGCGCCTACGCGGACCGCTCCGAGTACCTGGGCGATCCGGCGTTCTACGACGTGCCGCAGGCGGCGCTGACCTCAAAGGCCTACGCCGCCGACATCCGCGCTGGCGTCGCGCGCGGCCGCGCCACCCCGTCGCAGCAGATCAAGCCTGCGGACCTTGCGCCCTACGAGAGCGATCAGACCACGCATTTCTCGATCGTGGACAAGGACGGCAACGCGGTCTCCAACACCTACACCATCAACTTCTCCTATGGCTCGGGCATGGTCGCAGGCGGGACCGGCGTGCTGATGAACAACGAGATGGACGACTTCGCGGCCAAGCCGGGCGTGATGAACGCCTACGGCCTGCTCGGCGGCGACGCCAACGCCGTCGAGCCGGGCAAGCGGCCGTTGTCCTCGATGAGCCCGACCATCGTGATGAAGGACGGCGAGGTGTTCCTCGTCACCGGCAGCCCGGGCGGCTCGCGGATCATCACCACGGTGTTGCAGGTGATCATGAACGTGGTCGACCATGACATGAACGTGGCCGAGGCGACCGTGGCGCCGCGCATCCACCACCAATGGCTGCCCGAGGTGCTTCGGATCGAGGAGGGCGTCAGCCCCGACACCATCGCGGCGCTCGAGGCGAAGGGGCACGTGGTGGCGGTCATGGAGACGATGGGCTCGGCGCAGTCGATCCTGGTGGACAGGGCGGGCGGCCTCCTCTTCGGTGGCGCCGACACGCGCCAGACCAGCTCACTCGCGGTGGGCCACTGAGCCTGCCCGAGACCGGACTGATGGGCGAGCCCGTGGCCGCACCCGGCGTTCGGACCGGATCGCTCCTGGTCAGCCACCCTTCGCGAAGACCGTGAACGCTTCGGCCCAGTCGGGGTGCCAGCGCGACAGCGGCGGGCGGTTGTCGACGATGTCGCCGGCCGCCCAGAGGATGCGGCGCTCGTCGAGGGCGCGGTCGACGGCGTTGTCGGGGCAGAGGATGTAGAAGTCGCCGGCGGCGAGGCGGTCGAGCATGAAGTCGGCGGTCTGCTCGGAGGTCCAGGCGGCGGCGGGCCTTTCAGTGCGCTCGCCGCGGGTGAGGCCGGTCCAGACGAAGCCGGGGATCAGGAGGTGCGTGGTGATCGAATGGCCGGGGGTCTCGCGCAGCTCGTGCGCCAGGGCCTCGGTGAGGACCTTCACTCCGGCCTTGGAGACGTTGTAGGCGGGGTCGCCCGGAGGCGTGGTGATGCCCTGCTTCGAGCCGGTGACGATGATCGCGCCTGGGCGGCCGCGCTCGATCATGCCGGGGACGAAGGCGCGGGCGCCATGGATGGGCCCCCAGAGGTTGACGTCGAGGGTGCGCTGCCAGGCGTCGAGCGGGCCGAACAGCGCGCTGCCGGGCTGGACGCCGGCGTTGAGCATCAGCACGTCGGTGCCGCCCCAGGCGGCGGCGATGTTCGTCTCGAGCCGGTCCATGTCGTCGGGGCGGGCGACCGAAGCCTCGGCGGCGAGCACGTCCTCGGCCCCGCCGGGCGCGACGGCGGCGAGCGCGTCCGCGGCGGCGGCGAGCTTGTCGGGGCCGAGATCGGCGATGCAGACCCTGAGGCCCATCGCCGCGAAGCGCAGCGCGCTGGCGAGCCCGATGCCCGAGGCGCCGCCGGTGACGACGGCGACGGCGCCGGGGACGAGGGCGGGATGGGTCATCTGCGGCTCCGTCGGTTGCGACAGCTTTTATGTGGACCCGTCGGGGGCGCCGGGCAAGCCCGGACGGGCGCGTGTCGCACGCGTGCGAGACAGGACAAGCCTCTGACGCAAAAGGAGCTCTGGCGCGCCATTAACCCACGCGAAACTGTTGACGCGCGGCGGCGGCGCGCCTGGCCCGATTTCGGGCTCAGTGCAGCCCGCCATCGGGCGGCGGCGGCGGAATGTCCGGGACGCAGCCGTCGATCGCCGGGTGAAGCACCCAGCGGTTCTCCGGACGCTGCTGGGCGTCGAAAGTCGCTGCGGCGCCGGCGTCGGCGGGCCGGGCGCCGGCCGGATCGGCGTGGGGCGTCACGGACAGGCTGGCGCACCAGCGCTTCAGGAAGTCGTCGAACTGCGCAGGATCGGCCGGGATGTTCTGCACCTTCTGGACGATGCGCGTGGCGTGGATCTCGTTGTAGCCCTGGTGACCGCCATCGTAGGTCCAGCGACCCCGCACGATCACGTCTTCCCTCGGCCCGACCGTTCCGCCGCCCTCCAGCGCGTCGCCGATTTCGCCATCGGCCGCCGTGGCCCATGCCGCGAGGGCTGCAAGGAGGGCGAGGGGCGCGAACACGGTCTGCAGGATGGTGCAGAGCGCGCGGGTGAACCAGTTCTTCTTGCACCAGCCTCCGCCGAACGAGAACGCCTCGATCGCGGCCAGAACGTTGCGAATGCGCGCCCCTTCGAACTCACAATGCAACACCGGCACGCTGGCGAGCTTCGGGTTCTCGTGGCGGTAGAGCTTCTGATACTTGCCCCATTCCATCTGCTGATCCGGCCCGATGATGCCGAACCAGCCGTAGTCCCGCCCGACAACTTCGGTCCACGCCTTCCAGCCGAAGACTTCGCTGAAGACCACGGTCCGGAAATACGCAACATAAGGCAGGTTCTCGCCATCCTTGCGCTTCAGCGGGGGATCAGGGCGGCGCAGAAGGTCGCCCTGCGCCACGCCAGCGCGGGTGGCCCATACGAGGTTCGCCTCCGCCGCCGTCGGGTCGTCGGGCGGGTCGTTCACGAATTCGCTCATGCGGAACGGATGGAGGACCAGATTGATCGACTCGTCATTGTCGACGTCTTCGATCGGGTTCTTGTCCTCGCCGATCGCCTCGGTGTCGACCACGCGGCCGATCGCGCAGACGAAACCGGTGTCGCCGCTGCAGACGCAGTCCGTCGCGGCGTGGTCGCGGTGCAAGCACACCAGTTTGCCGTTCAGCATCCAGTCGAGCGTGATCCGCAGCGCCTGCACGACGAGCGCGATCGAAACGAGCGCGAGGCCGGGGTTGACCAGAACCGCCGCCACGCCGCCGACCGCCGCCAGGCCCGCGAGGACCCAGATCAGGGTCTCGTCGGCCGGCTCGAAGTTCGAGGGTTCGACGCAGGACGTGTATTGTGGTCCCATGGATGAGCCTCAGCTGTGCGCGCGCAACGTCACGCCGCCGACCAGCGTCACGCCGTCGGCGGTTTGCGCGAACGCATTGACGTTGAGGTCGAGGCTGCCGGCGAACCCGTCTGGCGCCGTGACGTCGACGGTGACCTCACGCGACTCAAAGGGGCGCAACACGGTCCCGTGGTCGTGGTCGATCGCAATGCGCCAGTCCGCCGGCACACGATGGGCGGTGGGGCGATGCGCGGCGAACGGATCACGCACGCCGCTCGGGCGGCCGCGGGAGAACTCGGCCTCGCGCGCATCGCACGTCGTCGGGGAGGGAATGCGATAGGCGTCCATCCGCAGCGCCAGCGCGCGCGGAACCGGACTGTCGTTGCGGAGCGTGAAGGCAAACTTCGCCAGCTCGACCTGCACGCAGTAGTGACCGGGCGTGGCGGGCGTCGTCCAGGCCATCTCGGCGATCGCCGGCAGCCCCGGCGCCCCCTTGGCCGGCAGATCCACCGGCGTCTCGCCCAGGATGGTGCGCGCGCCGCCGATGCCGAAGTCGAGATAGGCGAAGCGCACGAACATGTTAACGGCGGGCGCCTCGGGCGAGCCGTTCCAGATTCGGGCCCGGATCCTGTAGGCGTGCGCGGGCGCGAGCGCGTGGGGTTGGGCCTTTGCGGCACCGTCGAACAGGGCGATGTCGGGATTGTCCCAAGTCACCGCCAAGCCCCGCGCCATCAGCCAAGTCTGGCTGTATATGCGCGGATCGGGGCGCTTGTAGGTGCGCGGCGGCAGCTTCAGGACTCGGGAGGGCGGATGGCTTTCCGAGCCTTGCCCCTTTGGGTCTCCACCCCGTTTGCGGCACAACTTGCTTACCAGACGACGGCCCACGTGGGCCGCTGCGATCAGCCCCAGCAGCGCCAGCGCCAGCAGGTAGAGGCGCAGCATCGCCGGCAGCCAGTCGCGCAGCACCCAGGCCAGCAGCAGCAAGGTCAGCCCTGCCAGCAGCCAGATCCAGATGTCCCGGCCCAGACGGCACAGGCGGCAATCCCGGTCGCGATCCATTCGCGCAGCGGTTCTCCGCGCCAAAGAAACGACGCTACGCCAGATCGTCGTCGCGATCTATCGCGAATCGGGAAAGGCGTCTGACCTGGTTATCGAGCGCTTGTCCAGCGTCGCGCAGGACGGGGGCTCGGGTTCGTTCGCAGCGATGCTGTGCCGCGTCGCCGGCGCCATCTCACGAAGACTATCGTGTCCGCAAACCCGGCAACCCCGCCAGACGCAGGGTTGTCGGAGACCGACGTCGATGTCAGGCCAGTTGGCGAACCACCTGTTCGGTTTCGAAGATCTCGATGACGTCTCCTTCGCGCACGTCGTCGTAGCTCTCGAAGGCCATGCCGCACTCCTGGCCGGCGAGCACTTCCTTGACCTCGTCCTTGAAGCGTT
>JANOEW010000114.1:0-2560 GCA_031413475.1 Amaricoccus sp. | reverse complement strand
GCCTCGTGAGGGGGCTCGGGCGCGCGATCCGCGCCGTGGTGATCGGGCTGGCGCTGGCGGCGGTCGGGCTGACGCTGATCTACCGGTTCGCGAACCCGCCAATGACCTGGCTGATGGCGTCGGAACGGCTGCGGCTCGGGGCGGTCGAGCGGGCGTGGCTGCCGCTCGACGCCATGCCGGACGCCCTGCCGCTGAGCGCGGTGGCGGCGGAGGACGCGAACTTCTGCCGGCACTGGGGCTTCGACCTCGACGGCATCCGCGCGGCGATGGCGGACGACGAGCGGTTGCGCGGCGGCTCGACGATCAGCCAGCAGGTGGCGAAGAACGTCTTCCTCTGGCCGGAGCGGTCCTGGCTGCGCAAGGGGCTCGAGGCGGGGTTCACCGTGCTGATCGAGGCTGCCTGGCCGAAGCGGCGGATCATCGAGGTCTATCTCAACGTCGCCGAGTTCGACGAGGGCGTGTTCGGGGTCGAGGCGGCGGCGCGGCGACACTGGGGCCACGGCGCGGCGGATCTCGGCCCGCAGCGGGCGGCGCGGCTGATGGCGGTGTTGCCCGACCCGAAGCGGCGGTCGCCGGTCAGCGGGACGCGGTTCATCGCGACCCGCGGCGCGGCGATCCAGCGCGGGGCCGCGACGATCCGCGAGGACGGGCGGGGGGCCTGTTTCTTGTGACCCGCGCGGCGCTCTGGGGGCCTGACCCGGACGCGATCGTCCGCCGACCGCGCCGTTTGTGTTGAATCCGCGCGGCTTTGCGCCGATAACGGGCCGTCGAGCAAGAAAAAGGCCTGCAAATGCGCCGTCTCTACCACCAGACGCTGTCGCCGTTCTGTCGCAAGATCCGCCTCGTGCTGGCGGAGAAGGCGATCGAGGTCGAACTGATCGAAGAAAGGCCCTGGGAGCGGCGCATGGACTTCCTGCGGCTGAACCCGGCGGGACAGGTGCCGGTCCTGAAGATCGACGACCTGGTGCTGGCGGATTCGGCCGCGATCTTCGAATACCTCGAGGAGACCCAGCCCGATCCGCCGCTGCTGCCGAAGGATCCGGAGCTCCGGGCCGAGGCGCGGCGGCTGTCCGCCTGGTTCGACGACAAGTTCCACCGCGAGGTGACGGCGAACCTGCTCTACGAGCGGGTCAACAAGAAGCTCGCCAAGAGCGGATATCCCGAAAGCGAGCGGATCAAGGCCGGCATCCGCAACATGCGCTACCACCTCGACTACATCGGCTGGCTGATGGACCACCGGCGCTGGCTGGCGGGAAACCAGATGACGATAGCGGATTTCGCGGCCGCGGCGCATCTGAGCTGCCTCGACTACGTGGGCGACGTCGACTGGACCCGCAACGCCGGGTTGCATGAGTGGTACGCCAAGATCAAGTCGCGCCCCGCCTTCCGCTCGATCCTGGCGGACCTGGTCCCGGGATTCACCCCGCCGCAGCACTACGCGGACCTCGACTTCTGAGATGGACGCCGGCCCGGCGGACCTCGCCCGGCGCATCAAGGATCGCGCGCGGGCCGAGGGATTCGCCGCAGCCGGCGTCTGCGCGCCCGACGCGATCCCCGCAGCGCCGGCGCGCCTGAAGGCGTTTCTCGACGCCGGCCTTCACGGCCAGATGCGCTGGATGGCCGAGCGCGCGGAATGGCGGGGCGATCCGGCGGCGCTCTGGCCGGCGGCGCGGTCGGTGATCATGCTGGCGGAAGTCTACGCGCCGGACGACGATCCGCTGCGGGCGCTGACGCTGCGCGACCGGGGGACGATCAGCGTCTACGCTTGGGGCGCGGACTATCACGACCTGGTCAAACGGCGGCTGAAGCGGCTGGGGCGCTGGTTGGTCGCCGAGACCGGCGCGGCGATCAAGGTCTTCGTCGACACCGCGCCGGTGATGGAGAAGCCGCTGGCGCAGGCGGCGGGGATCGGCTGGCAGGGCAAGCACACCAACCTGCTGTCGCGCGACCTGGGCAACTGGTTCTTCCTCGGGGCGATCTTCACGACCCTGGATCTGCCGCGCGACGACCCTGAGCCCGAGCGCTGCGGGTCGTGCCGGGCCTGCCTTGACGTCTGCCCGACGGACGCGTTTCCCGCGCCATTCCGCCTCGATGCGCGGCGCTGCATCAGCTACCTCACGATCGAGCACTCGGGCCCGGTGGACGAGGCCCTGCGGCCGCTGATGGGCAACCGCATCTACGGCTGCGACGACTGCCTGGCCGTGTGCCCCTGGAACAAGTTCGCGGTCGCGGCGCAGGAGGCGGGGTACTGGGCGCGGGCAGAGCTGCGCGCGCCGCGGCTCGACGACCTGGCGGGTCTCGACGACGCGGGGTTCCGGCGGATGTTCGCCGGCTCGCCGATCAAGCGGATCGGGCGCGACCGGTTCGTGCGGAACGTGCTCTACGCGATCGGGAACTCAGAGGACGCGCACCTCGCGCCGTCGGCGCGGCGGCTGCTCGGCGACCCGGACGCCACGGTTCGGGACGCGGCCGTCTGGGCGATCGGCCGGCTCAGTTGAGCATGGCGAGGTTGCGCCGGGCGAGCGTGGCGAGGTCGTGATCGGGATGGACGGCGATCAGG
>JANOEW010000113.1:0-4288 GCA_031413475.1 Amaricoccus sp. | reverse complement strand
GTCGACCGCGTCGGCGCGCAGGATGACGGTGTAGCCGAGGATCTCGCCCGCCCGCTCGAGCCGGGCGATCCGCGCGCGCACGGTCGCGCGCGCGACGCCGAGTTCGACCGCGAGATCGGAGACGGTGCGCCGAGCGTCATGGCGCAGCAGGGTGACCAGCCTTTGGTCGAGGTCGTCCATTGGTCCCGCCGTTTTGGTCGATTGAGCTGCCGATTGGATAGTGTGTCGCGCCGATTTTGCCAATCGTCCGGCTTCGGATCGCCGGGCGGGCAGTGTCTGTTCCGGCGATGGAAAGAATCGACCACACCCCCGTTCTCTGCCGGCTGCTCGGCGCGCCGGTGCAGGACGGCGCCGGGCGGCCCGGCTGCGAAATGGGTCCGAGCGCGCTGCGTACCGCGGGCCTGCACGACGCGATCTCCGGGCTCGGCCACCGGGTGGCGGACCTCGGGACGGTCGCGCCGGCGGCGCCGCGCGCGCTCCGGCACGGCAACGCGGCGCTGAAGGCGCTGCCGCAGGTCTCGGCGTGGACCGAGGCGCTGGCCGAGGCCGCCTATGCGGCGTCGGACGGCGCGATGGCGATCTTTCTCGGCGGCGACCACAGCCTGTCCGCCGGGACCGTCACCGGCGTCGCGCGGCGGGCGGCGGAGTGCGGTCGGCCGCTGTTCCTGCTGTGGCTCGACGCGCATCCGGATTTCCACACGCTCGACTCGACCACCAGCGGGCACCTGCACGGCACCCCGGTCGCCTATGCGGTCGGTCAGGCGGGGTTCGAGGGCTACTTTCCCGACCTGCCGGCGTCGGTCGATCCGAGCCGGGTCTGCATGCTCGGCATCCGCAGCGTCGACCCGGCGGAGCGGCGGGCGCTCGCGGCGGCAGGGGTTATTGTGCACGACATGCGCGCCATCGACGAATACGGGATCGCGGCGCCGTTGCGCGCCTTCCTCGAGCGGGTCGCGGCGGAGGATGGGCTGTTGCACGTCAGCTTCGACGTGGATTTCCTCGACCCGTCGATCGCGCCGGCGGTCGGCACCACCGTTCCGGGCGGCGCGACGTTCCGCGAGGCGCATCTGGTGATGGAGATGCTGCACGACAGCGGCCTCGTCTCGAGCCTCGACCTGGTGGAGTTGAACCCGTTTCTCGACGAGCGCGGGCGGACCGCGACGCTGATGGTGGACCTCGTGGCGAGCCTGATGGGCCGGCGCGTGATGGACCGCCCGACCCGGAGTTTCTGAGCCATGGCGCAGTCCCTGAACCTCGTGCCCGTCGTCAGCGTCGACCACATGATGAAGTTGGTGCATGCGATCGGCGTGGAGCGGTTCCTGACCGAACTCGCGGGCTACATCGAGGAGGACTTCCGCCGCTGGGAGGCGTTCGACAAGACCCCGCGGGTGGCGAGCCACAGCGCCGAGGGGGTGATCGAGCTGATGCCGACCTCGGACGGCGCGGTCTACGGGTTCAAATACGTCAACGGGCACCCGAAGAACACCCAAGGCGGCCGGCAGACGGTGACGGCGTTCGGGGTGCTGGCGGACGTGGGCACCGGTTATCCGGTGCTGCTGTCGGAAATGACGCTGCTGACAGCGCTGCGCACGGCGGCGATGTCGGCGGTGGCGGCGAAGCACCTCGCGCCGCAGGGGGCGCGGACCATGGCGATCATCGGCAACGGAGCGCAATGCGAGTTCCAGGCGCTGGCGTTCAAGGCGGTGTGCGGGATCGACGCGGTGCGGCTGTGGGACATCGATCCGGCGGCGACGGCGAAGAGCGCGCGCAACCTTGGGCGGGCGGGGATCGCGGTGACGTCCTGCCGTTCGGCCGAGGAGGCGATGCTCGGAGCGCAGATCGTCACCACCTGCACCGCCGACAAGGCGTACGCGACGATCTTGACCGACAACATGGTCGGGGCCGGGGTGCACATCAACGCCATCGGCGGCGACTGCCCGGGCAAGACCGAGCTGCACCGCGACATCCTGCTGCGGTCGGCGATTTTCGTCGAGTATCCGCCGCAGACGCGGATCGAGGGCGAGATCCAGCAGCTGGCGGCGGACCATCCGGTGACCGAACTGTGGCGGGTGATCGTCGGCGCGGCCGCAGGTCGGCGGGACGCCAACCAGATCACGCTGTTCGATTCGGTCGGGTTCGCGATCGAGGACTTCTCGGCGCTGCGCTATGTACGCGACAAGATGGGCGCGACCGGGCTTTTCCAGGACCTCGATCTGCTGGCCGATCCGGACGATCCGCGCGACTTGTTCGGGATGCTGCTGCGCGCCGCGTGATCTTCGCTCCGGTGAGGGTCGACGGCGGCGTCGCCTCCCGTCGGAGCGACCTAAGTCGCAGGGGCCCGCGGCTGCTCGGTGAACGTCAGCCGGGACAGGTCGTAACCGGCCGCCTCCAGCGCCGCCTGGGCGGCGGCGAGACGGTCCGGCTCGATCTGGGGGGTCCGGGCGAGGATCCATCCGGCCGAACCGGACGGCACGCCCACCACCGCCGTCTGGTAGGCGTCGTCGAGGTAGATCACCCAGTAGTCGCCCTCGATCGGCACGAGGTTCGAGAACCGCACCTTCAGCCGGGCGTTGCTCGGGTCGACGCTGCGCGCGATCGCCGTGGCTGACTTGCGCGGTCCGTCGAGGCTGCCGTCGAAGCAGGCGTTCAGCACGTCCACCTTGCCGTCGGCGCGCAGGGCGTAGTCGGCGGTTACGCCGGCGCAGCCTTCCTGGAACCAGACGGGGAAGCGCGCGATCTCGTACCAACGTCCGGCGTAGCGGTCGAGATCGACCGCGGCCACCGGGGTCATCGCCACGGCCTCGTCGCGGTAGCGCTCGCCGCAGCCCGCGAGCGCGAGCAGGACGGCGGCGGCGAGCAGTGGGCGCATGGGCGGGCCTCGATCGTGTCGGGCTTTCGCGCGCCCGCCGTGGCGACTATAAACCCGGCGTCACCCCCTGCTCAAGGACGCGAGCCATGCGCGAGGCCGAGTTTCGCCGCGACACCGCCGAGACCGCGATCCGGGTGCGCGTCGCGCTCGACGGGACCGGCCGTCGCGACTGCCACACCGGGGTGGGATTCTTCGACCACATGCTCGACCAACTCGCCCGGCATTCGCTGATCGACCTCGAGATCGAGGCCAAGGGCGACCTGCACATCGACGATCATCACACGGTGGAAGACGTCGGCATCGGGCTCGGACGGGCGCTGGCGCAGGCGCTCGGCGACAAGCGCGGGGTGCGGCGCTACGGGGCCAGCCTGCTGCCGATGGACGACGCGCTGGTGCGCGCCGCGCTGGACCTGAGCGGGCGACCGTTCCTGGTGTGGAACGTGGCGTTCCCGACGGCAAAGATCGGCGCCTTCGACACCGAACTGGTGCGCGAGTTCTTCACCGCCTTCGCGATGAACGCCGGGATCACGCTGCACGTCGCCTGCCTCGAGGGCGCGAACAGCCACCATATCGCCGAGGCCTGCTTCAAGGCGGTGGCGCAGGCGCTGCGCGCCGCGGTCGAGCCGGACCCGCGGATGGCGGACGCCGTGCCCTCGACCAAGGGCACGCTCAGCGAATGACCACGGTCATCGTCGACTACGAGAGCGGCAACCTGCATTCGGCGGAAAAGAGCTTCCAGCGCATGGCGGGGGAGATCGGGGCGGCGCCGGTGGTGGTCAGCGGCGACCCGGACGTCGTCGGGCGGGCGGAGCGGATCGTGCTGCCCGGCGTCGGGGCCTTCGCCGACTGCCGGGTCGGGCTGGCGGCGCGCGACGGACTGTTCGAGGCGATCGAGCGCCGGGTGATCGGCGAGGGCGCGCCGTTCCTCGGGATCTGCGTCGGCATGCAGATGATGGCGCGCCTCGGGCGCGAGCATCGCGACACGCCGGGATTCGACTGGATCGGCGGCGAGGTGGTCAGGATCACGCCCGCCGACCCCGCGCTGAAGATACCCCACATGGGCTGGAACGCGCTGGAGATCGACCGGCCGCACCCGGTACTGGCCGGGATCGGGACCGGCGATCACGGCTACTTCGTGCATTCCTATCAGTTCGTCGCGGCCGATCCCGCGCATCTGGTGGCATGGACCGATCACGGCGGACCGGTGACGGCCGTGGTCGCGCGCGACAACCTGATCGGGACGCAGTTCCACCCGGAGAAGAGCCAAGCGACGGGGCTGCGGCTGATCGCAAATTTCCTCGGCTGGGCCCCGTGACGGGCCGGCCGCGGTCCGGTAGCTGCCGTCCAAACTCGGACAACGCGTAGAGCGTTGTTTTAGATAGATAAAAGTGTTAAAGCCCGCGCCGCGTCATTCCAGCC
>JANOEW010000112.1:0-17791 GCA_031413475.1 Amaricoccus sp. | reverse complement strand
AGGCGCGCCCGGGCGTCGGGCAGATCCTGCGCGTCCGCGAGCGCGCGCCGCGCCAGCGTCTCGACCAGCCCGACGAGGCCGCGGCTGCGCTGCGCCAGGGCTTCGGCGATGCGCGTCTGGGTCAGCAGCGCGCCGCGCAGCGCCGCGATCTCGGCACGGTGCGGCTGGTCGACGCGGCGATGCTCGGGCGCTGCGACCAGGCTGGGCGTGACGGTCATGGTGATATCCTCGATTACGATTCCGGCCTGCGGCCGGAGATGGCGTTTTCGGCCTGCGACCGGAGGTGGCGTTTTCGGCCTGCGACCGGAGGTGGCGATGCCTGGCCTGCGGCCGAAGACGGGCGGCAGATTGCGCCTGCTCGCGATCGCGCGCATTAAGCTGCGACATAGTCTGCACAGGATGGTTTCCTTGACCACCGATTGTCTGAACTGCCCGTTGCGCAAGCGCGCCGCGTTCCAGCCCTTCACCGACGCGGAACTCGCGTTCATGCGCAAATTCAAATCGGGCGAGCTGACCGTGACGCCGCGCACGACCATCCTGCTGCAGGGCGCGGCGAGCCCGCAGCTGTTCACCGCGCTGCACGGCTGGGGCGTGCGCTACAAGCTGCTGCCCGACGGCGGGCGGCAGGTGATCAATTTCGTCATGCCGGGCGATTTCATCGGGTTGCAGGCCGGACTTCTCGGCGTGATGCAGCACAGCGTCGACGCGGTCACCGACATGACGCTGTGTGTCTTCGCCCGCGCCGACCTGTGGGACCTGTTCCGCGACAACCCCGGACGCGCCTACGACATCACCTGGCTCGCGGCGCGCGAGGAGCATTTCCTCGGAGACATTCTGGCCACGGTGGGCCGGCGCAGCGGCGTCCAGCGCGTGGCCTGGGGGCTGCTGGCGCTCTACCGGCGGGCCGAGGCGCGGCAGATGGCCAAGGACGGCGTCATGCCGATGCCGTACCGTCAGCAGGATCTGGCCGATGCGCTCGGCCTCTCGCTGGTCCACACCAACAAGACGCTGCGCGCGTTGCAGGCAGGGAAGCTGCTGTCGCTCGGCGACGGTGTGCTGACCCTGCGCGACATCGGCAAGCTGGAGGTGCTGGCGAACGCCGAGCCGGCGGACGAGCCCGCACGCCCGCTGATCTGACGCCGCCTGAGCTGACGCCGCCTGATCTGACGTGACGCGGAACCGGAGCGCGCCGGTCGCGTTCTCGGGCAGGCCGGCGGCGTCGCCGGCGTCGCCACGGAGGGTTCGCAATGGACGACGTCACCCAAGCGCTCGCGCGCCTGCACACGCAGGTCGTCGATGCGGAGAAGGGGTTCGAGGAGGCGGTCAAGCTGGCCGAGCGGCCGGAGATCGGCGCGCTGTTTCGCGACCTGCGGGATCTGCACGCCGCGCACGGGCGGGCGCTGGCCCGCACGCTCGGCGATCGCGGGGCGAGCGTGGATGCGGACGGCTCGTTCATGGCCACCGTGCATAAGGCGGTGCTGAACGTGCGCGCGGCGCTGACCGGTCTCGGCGAGACCGAGTTGCCCGCGGTTCTGGACGGCGAGGAGCGGCTGCTCGACGACTACGACGAGGCGCTCGAGGCCACCAGCGTCGATCCCGGCCCCGTTATTTTCAGTGCATCTCGCCTGTCACGCGGAGCCACCGGAGGTCGTCGTCGCCACGCTCGAGGCGCTGCGCCGACAGACCTGGTCCGCCGCGGCATTCGAGGTCGTGGTGATCGACAACAACACCGCGGACGCCGCGCTGTGGCGTCCGGTGCAGGCGTTCTGCCGCCGCGCCGGTCCGCCGTTCCGGTTTCTTCACCGCATGGGAGTCAGGGAGGCGAAGGCCGGCGCACTCACCATCGCGCTGGATGAAACCGATCGCCGCGCCACCCACGTGGCGGTCGTCGACGCCGACTATCAGGCGAGACCGGAGTTTCTGGCCATCGCCGCCCGGTTTCTCGACGCGACCGGCGCCGACGCGGTCCAGTTTCCCCAGGCCTATCGGTCCGGCCGGCGCACGCAGGCGGTCACGCTGGAGCTCGAGTCCTATTTCGCGAGCGCGGCCGCTGCCGGCGACGCGGTCGAGGCGGCGCTGCCGACCGGCACCCTGAGCGTGATCGGCATCGAGGCGTTGCGCGCGGTCGGCGGCTGGAGCGGCCGGACGCTGACGGAGGACGCGGACTTGGGTCAGCGGCTGGCTGGTGCGGCTTTCGCTGTCGATTCGTCGACACCCGCATGGGCGCCGGCCTGCTGCCGCCGAGTTTTTCGGCGCTCGGACGGCAACGGCGGCGCTGGGTTCACGGCAACGCCCGCACGCTCGGACTCTGGCTCGCGCGCGCGCCGCGCGACGGTTCCGTTCGGGCGCGCGTGGTCCTGCGCCAGCTCTCCGCCTGGCTGAACGTCGGGCTGGCGCCGCTGGCAGCGCCCGCAAGCGTGACGATCCCGGATCTCGCGACGAAGCGACCGGCGCACGATCTCCTTGGCGCCGGAGGCCTCGCCCAGCGCGAGTCGAACTCAGAGCGCCGGGTCCTCTAGGCCGCGGGCCCCCGGGGAATCCGGGGGCATCCGCGATGCGCCCGTCGCAACGGCGGTCAGATCGTCCCGCGGGCCATTTCGCCGGCGATATGGTCCGCCTGTCGCAGCGCCAGCGCGACGATGGTCAGCGTCGGATTCTCCGCGCCGCCAGTGGTGAAGACGCTGCCGTCCGAGACGAACAGGTTGGCGACGTCGTGGCTCTGGCCGAAGCCGTTGACCACGCCGTCCGCCGCGTTCGCGCTCATACGGTTGGTCCCGAGGTTGTGCGTGCTCGGATAGGGCGGCGTCGGAAACGTCCGCGTCGCCCCTACCGCGCGATACAGCCGGTCGCCGACGTCGTAGGCGTGCGTGCGCATCGCCACGTCGTTGGGGTGGTCGGTGAAGGCCACGTCCGGGATCGGCAGCCCGTACTGGTCCTTCTGTTCGGGGTGCAGCGTCACCGCGTTCCGCGCCTGCGGCATGTCCTCGCCGACGATCCACATGCCGGCCATGTTGGGATAGCCGTCGAGCGCCGAGGTGAAGCTGCGGCCCCAGGCCCCGGGATCGAGGAACGCCGCCATGAACGGCAGACCTAGCGCCAGCGTCTCGATCTCGTAGCCGCCGACGAAGCCGCGCGACGGATCGAACCGCGCCTCGTCCTGGATGATCCCGGCCATGGTCGTGCCCCGGAACATGTGCACCGGCTGCTCGAACACCGCATAGACCGAGGCGGTCAGGTGCCGCAGGTAGTTCTTGCCGACCTGGCCGGAGGAGTTCGCGAGGCCGTCGGGGAACATGCTCGACGCCGAGTTGAGCAGCAGCCGCGGGCTCTCGATCGAGTTGCCGGCGACCGCGACGATCCGCGCGGCCTGACGATGCTGGGCGCCGTCCTTGTCGGCGTAGATCACCCCGGTGACCTTGCCGCTGGCGTCGTGCTCGATCTTGAGCACCTGGCTGTTCGGCCGGACCTCGAGCTTGCCGGTCGCCTCGCCCTTCGGGATCTCCGAGTAGAGCGTCGACCACTTCGCGCCCCACTTGCAGCCCTGGAAGCAGAAGCCGGTCTGCTGGCAGGCCATGCGACCGTCGCGCTCGGCCGAGTTGATCGCCATATTGCCGGTGTGGCACTTGGTGTAGCCGAGCGCGTCGGCGCCGGCTTTCAGCACCTGGAAGTTGTTGTTGCCCGGCAGGGGCGCGATGCCGTGGGTGTTGGTCACGCCCATCCGGTCCTCGGCTTGGGCGTACCAGGGCTCCATCTCGGCCAGCGTCAACGGCCAGTCGAGCAGCGTCGCGCCGTCCACCGCGCCGTAGGTCGACAGCGCCTTGAACTCGTGCTCCTGGAAGCGCAGCGACGCGCCCGCCCAGTGGATCGTCGAGCCGCCGACCGCCTTGACGATCCAGGCCGGCAGATTGGGGAAGTCCCGCGCCACCCGCCATTCGCCCGAGGTGGTGCGCGGGTCGAGCCAACTGATCTGGAGGAAGCTGCCCCATTCGTCGTTCTGGAAATCTTCGTATTCGACCCGGGCCCCGGCTTCGAGGATCACCGTGTTGACCCCCTTCATCGCGAGTTCGGCCCCCAGCGTGCCGCCGCCCGCGCCGGAGCCGATGACGACGACGACGCTGTCGTCGTCGAGTGCGTATGGCGCTGCCATGATCGTTTCTCCCTTACCGGCTCAGAGCCATTCGATGTCGTCGAAGCCGCGGTCGATGTAGCCGCCCTTCGAATAGGACTCGCCCTCGTAGCCAAAGATCGGCCAGAGGTCGGGCTGGTTGTAGAGGCCGGTGATCAGGCCGCCGCGCACCGTCTGGAAGAACGGCGTCGTCTCGATCGCCCGCAGGATCGCCACCCGATCGGCCTCCCAGCGCAGCAGCCGATAGCCACCGATCCCGGCGCGCCCGTCGAGATCGGTGAGGCCGCCGACGATCAGCTCCTTGTGCGCCGGATCGGTGGCCGCCGTGTCGTCATGGCCCTTGACCGCGACCGCATAGAACCGGTCGGCCACCTGGTCGTGGGGATAAATGTCGCGCGCAAGCTGGATCAGCGTCGCCATTTGCTCGGAGCTGAGCGCCTGTGGCGCGAGCCCCCAGGCGCGGTCGGGGCTGAGCACTGCCGTCGAGGTGACGACCAGCAGGCCGCCGGCGGCGCCGCTTCGTTTCAGGAACTGGCGGCGCGAAAAGCCGGACTGCGCCGGTGGCGCCTTCGGATGTGGCTGCGGTAACTGGACCATGGCTTCCTCCCGTATCTTGATTTCGTGTGGACCGAGCCGGCAGCGAAGCCGGCTCAGCGATAGCGCCCGTGGCGCTGCAGGACCTCGATCTGATAGCCGTCCGGATCGGCGACGAAGAAGAACTTTGCGAGCAGCGCGCCGTCGCGCATGAACTCCTTGACGTCGCGCGGCGCGAGTCCGGCCGCGGCGAGGCGCGCGTGCTCGGCGTCGAGGTCGTCCACCACGAAGGCGATGTGGCCGTAACCGTCGCCGCGCTCGTAGGGCGCCGCGCGATCCTTGTTGATCGTCAGCTCGAGCTCGAAGTCGGCTTCGGCGTTACGCAGATAGACCAGCGTGAAGCCGTCGAAGTCGAAGCGATCGGCGACCTCGAGCCGGAACGCCTCCCGGTAGAATACGATCGACCGCGCCTCGTCGAGCACGCGGATCATGGAGTGGATGGCTTTCGCCAAGGCTGGCCCTCGCTCGACGTGCAGGAACAAGCCGAGCATGGCGCCAATGGCGCGCCCGCGGGTGGCAGCGGGCTACCACATCACACTTCTGTCGCATTGCGGCCGGGCGGCGTGCGCGGGATACTGAAACGAATTTCGACTGGAGGGTTCACCCATGTGCCACGTCTTCGCCGCCCAGGATCCGACCGGCTACGCGTCGATCAAACGCTCGGTCCGCATCGACGGCCATTCCACCTCGATCCAGCTCGAAGGCGCCTTCTGGACGCTGCTGGACGAGATCGCCGCGACCCAGCGGCTGTCGACGCCCGAGTTCCTGTCGCGGCTGTACGACGAGGCGCTGGATCTGCGCGGTGAGGTCACCAACTTCGCCTCGATGCTGCGCACGACCTGCCTGCTCCACCTGCGTGGCGCGCGGCCGGCCCCCACCGAGATCGCCGCGCTCCACACTCGGGCTGCCTGAGCCGCCACCCGCGCCGCGATCAGGCGCACGATGGGTTGAATCGGCGCGACAAGCCCGTATGAAGGGAGGGGCGACGCGGAGCGGAGCGCGGCCCCGGGCATCCGACGCTGGACCGGACAGAGGGAAAGACCCGTCGTGGCCGAGCCCGCGTCCCAGTCCGGCATCCTCCCCGCGAACGCCTGGCGCCTGCTGCCGGCCCTGATCGCGGCGGTGGCGTTCGTCTGGCTGCTCAGCTTCGTCGGCCCGGTCGCGCGCGGCGCCAGCCCCGAACTCGTGCTGCCCTGGGCCCCGACGCTCGGGGTGGCGTTCGTGCTGCGCCTCGACGGCCTCGCGCTCGCCTTCGCGCTCTTGATCACCGGCATCGGCGCGATCTGCCTGCTCTATGCCGCCGCCTATTTCCGCACCGACCGCCGCCTCGGCGCGCTGCTGATCACCCTGTCGCTGTTTGCGATCTCGATGCTGGGGCTGGTGACCGCGGACGAGGTCGTCACCCTGTTCGTGTTCTGGGAGGGCACGACGATCACCTCCTGGTTGCTGGTCGGCTTCGACCACGAGCGCGCGTCCGCCCGCGCCGCCGCGCTGCAGGCGCTGCTGGTCACCGGCCTCGGCGGCCTCGCGCTGCTCGCGGGGCTGCTGGTGATGGGCTCGATGGCCGGCACGCTGCGGCTGTCGGAAATGAACGCGGCCGGCGATCTCTTCCGCGCCTCGGCGGCTTATCCGTGGATCTTCGCGCTGATCATGCTCGCGGCCTTCACCAAGTCGGCGCAGTGGCCTTTCCAGTTCTGGCTGCCCGCCGCCATGGCCGCGCCGACCCCGGTCAGCGCCTACCTGCACTCCGCCACCATGGTTAAGGCCGGCGTCTACCTGATGGCCCGCCTGACGCCGTCGCTCGGCGGCACGGACCTGTGGTTCTGGACGCTCGCGCCGGTCGGCGGCTTCACGATGCTGCTCGCCTCGGTCTGGGCGATGCGCCAGACCGACCTCAAAATGATGCTCGCCTACACCACGGTGATGGCGCTCGGAACGATGACCATGCTGCTCGGCGTCGGCAGCGCCATGGCGGTCACGGCGGCGATGACGTTCCTGCTGATCCATGCGCTCTACAAGGCCGCGCTGTTCCTCGCGGTCGGCATGATCGAGAAGGGGGCCGGCACCCGCGACTACCCCGCCGTCGGCGGGCTGTGGTCGGCCATGCCGCTCACCTCGGCGGTGATCGCGCTCGCGGCCTGTTCCATGGCGGGATTGCCGCCGCTGTTCGGCTTCATCGGCAAGGAGCTGATCTACAAGTCCGCCGACTATGCTCCCGCGCTCGGCGGCGCGGTCGCCGCCGCCGCGCTCGCGGCCAACGCCATGATGATCGCCTGCGCCGGGCTCGTCGGCCTGCGCCCGTTCTTCGGTGCGCGGCGCAGTCCCGGGGACCGGCCCGCCGACCCGGGCTGGGGGCTGTGGCTCGGCCCCGTCGTGCTCGCCGTGCTCGGCCTCAGCTTCGGCCTCGCGCCGTTCGCGATCGAGCGCGCGCTGGTCGCGCCGATGGTGATCGCGGTCTCGGGCGGCCCGCCGGCGATCGATCTGGCGCTGTGGCACGGAGTGAACCGGGCGCTGCTGCTCAGCCTCGCCACCTATGCGCTCGGCCTCGCGCTCTACCTCGTCGTCGACCGCATCCGCGACGGCCTCGCCGCCGCCGAGCCCGGCCTGCCGCGCACCGAGGCCTGGTACGACGCGGCGCTGGCCGGCGCGTTGCGGCTGGCCGCGGCGACGACGAACGCGATCCAGAACGGCCTGATGACCAGCTACATGCGGCGCACCTTCGCGGTGTTCGCCGCGCTGGTCTGGGGCGCGCTCGTGCTCGGGCAGGGCGCCGCCTGGCCGCGGCTGACCGCGCCGCCCGACCTGATCGACTGGACAATCGTCGCGCTGATCGTCGGCTCGGTGATCGTGGTGCTGCGCACGCCGTCGCGGCTGACCGCCATCGCCGCGCTCGGCGGCATCGGCGCCGGCATCGCCATCGTCTTCGTGCTCTACGGCGCGATCGACGTCGCCATGACCCAGCTGTTCGTCGAGATCCTCGTGGTGATCTTCATCGCCATCGCCATGGTGCGGCTGCCCGCCTCCGGGGCTGTCGGCTTCCGCCCCGGCAACGCCGTGGTGGCCGGCGCGCTCGGGCTCGGCGTCGCGCTGGCGACGCTCTCGGTGCTCGGGGCCGACCTCGACCGGTTCATGACCGGCTATTTCGAGGCGGCGAGCTATCCCGAGGCGCGCGGGCGCAACATCGTCAACGTCATCCTGGTGGACTTTCGCGGCTTCGACACGCTGGGCGAGATCGCGGTGATCGTCGTCGCCGGCGTGGCGGCGGTGGCGGCGCTGCGCGCCGGCCCGAGGACGTCGAGATGAACTCGATCATCCTCAGCGCGGCCACCCGGCTGATCACGCCGACGATCCTGCTCCTGTCGGTGTTCGTGTTCTGGCGCGGCCACAACGAGCCCGGCGGCGGCTTCATCGGCGGCCTGCTCGCCGCCGCGGCCTTCGCGCTGCTGGAGAAGGCCGAGGGCCGCGCGCGCGCCGCGCGGGCGCTGCGATTCAATCCCCAGTCGATCGCCGCCTTCGGGCTCGGCTGCGCGCTGGTCGCCGGCGTCTGGGGCGGGCTGCAGGCGGACACGTTCCTGCGCGGCATGTGGCCGCTCTATGACGCCTACGGCCTGCCGTTCGGCTCGATCTTCCTGTTCGACCTCGGGGTCTATCTCGTGGTGCTCGGCACGATCTGCGCCATCCTGTTCGCGCTTGAGGACGCGGTCTCGACCGAGACCGACCCGGGAGACGCCTGAGCATGGAGATCACGCTGGCGCTGCTCGCGGGGCTGCTGGTGGCGGCGGGCGCCTATCTGATGATGTCGGGCAAGCTGCTGCCCTACCTGTTCGGCCTGACCATGATCTCGAACGCCGCGAACCTGATCATCTTCGCCTCGGGCCGCCTGACCTACGCCCGTCCGCCGCTGGTGCCCGAGGGCGGCTATACCGTGACCGGCGCGGCGAACGCGCTGCCGCAGGCGCTGATCCTGACCGCGATCGTCATCGGCTTTGGCCTGCTCGTCTTCGCGCTGGCGCTGACCTACCGCAGCTTCCGCGTGTTCAAGACCATCGAGATGGACGCGATGCGCGCCAGCGAGCCGGTCCCCGGCGCCGAAGCGGGCCGGCGCTGATGCTGCTGTTCTGGCCCGTCGTGATCCCATTCTTCACCGCCGTCCTGACGATGCTGGCCTGGCGCTCGGTCCCGGCGCAGCGCGCGATCTCGCTCGCCGGCGCGGCGGCGCTGCTGGTCGCGGGCCTGCGCATCCTGGCCGAGGTCGTGGCCAACGGCCCGGTCGCCGCCCAGGCAGGCGGCTGGCCGGCGCCGTTCGGCATCACCTTCGTCGCCGACCTGTTCTCGGCGGCGCTGGTTGCGCTGGTCGGGCTCGTCGCGGTCGCCGCCGTGGTCTTCGCCCGCGCCGACGTCACCGCGGACCAGGAGCGCCACGGCCACCATCCGCTGACGCACGCCATGCTCGCCGGCGTCTGCGGCGCGTTCCTCACCGGCGACATCTTCAACATGTACGTCTGGTTCGAGGTGATGCTGATCGCCTCCTTCGGCCTGCTGGTGGTCGGCGGGGGCCGGGCGCAGCTCGACGGCGCTGTCAAGTATGTGGGCCTCAACCTCGTCGCCACCGTCGCCTTCCTGTCCGGCGTCGGGCTGCTTTACGGCGCCACCGGCGCGCTGAACATGGCCGACCTGCACGTCCGGCTGGAAGGCCGCACGATGGAGACGCCGATCCTCGCCTCGGCCGCCTTCCTGATCTTCGCCTTCGCCTCGAAAGCAGCGCTGTTCCCGCTGTTCTTCTGGCTGCCGGCGTCTTACCACACCCCGTCGTTCGCCACTTCCGCGGTGCTGGCGGGGCTGCTGACCAAGGTTGGCGTCTATGCGCTGATCCGGGTCTTCACCCTAGTCTACGACGTCGAGGGAACCGCGATACAGACGCTGCTGCTGTGGATCGCCGTGCTCAGCATGGTCGTGGGCGCCCTTGGCGCGCTGGTCCAGCCCTCGATCCGCCGCGTGCTCGGGTTCGGCATCGTCAGCTCGGTCGGCTATATGCTGCTCGGCCTCGCGGTCGCCACGCCGCTCGCGCTGTTCGGCGCGGTGTTCTACCTGCTGCAGGACGTCGTGGTGAAGACCGGTCTGTTCATGGGCGCGGGCGTCGCCCGCCGCCTGGCCGGCGCCGAGGACTTCGACCGCGCCGCCGGCCTGTGGCGCGCCCGGCCCTGGACCTCGGTCCTGTTTCTCGTCCCCGCGCTCTCGCTCGCCGGGGTTCCGCCGTTCTCCGGCTTCTGGGCCAAGCTGCTGCTGGTCCAGGCCACGCTGGCGGTCGGCAGCTACGGCCTGGTCTTCGCGGTGCTCGGCGTCGGCCTGCTGACGCTGCTCGCAATGGCCCGGGTCTGGGCGCTCGGCTTCTGGTCCGCCCACCCCGACGGTGACGCCGCGGTCGGCGGACCCGCGCCCGCGGCCATGCTCGCGCCGATGGCGGCGATGACCGGCCTCGTGGTCCTGGTCGGCGTCTGGGCCGCGCCCTTCGTCGACGCCGCCGCTGTCATGGCGACGCAGCTCGCCGATCCCGCCGCCTATCTCGCCGCCGTCACGGGGGACGCGCGATGACCCTGCTGCGCCGCGCCTTCTATTCGCTGCGCCTGTTCGTCGTCTTCCTCCGGGACCTGGTGGTCTCCTCGATCCAGGTCGCCCGCGCGGTGATCTCGCCCGGCGACATCACCCGCCCGCGCTTCGTCACCGTTCCGCTGCGCGTGACCTCCGACCTCGAGATCACGCTTGTCGCCAACTTCATCACGCTCACCCCCGGCACCCTCACGGTGGACGTGAGCGCGGACCGCAGCACGCTGCTCGTGCACGATCTCTTCGCCGGCGAGTCGAGCGCGGGCACCCGCGAGGCGGTGCGCGACGGCATCGAGGCGCGGGTGCTGAAGGCGACCCGCGGATGATCATCGGCACCGAGATCGGCGGCGTCCTCGGCGCGGCGCTGGTCTTCACCAGCTTCTGCCTGATCGCGGCGCTGCTGGCGGCGGCCTGGCGGCTGTTCGTCGGCCCCAGCCTCGCCGACCGGGTGGTGGCGCTCGACATGGTTTCGATGATCATGGTGGTGTTCCTGGTGATCTTCAAACTCGTCAGCGGCGTCAACGCCTACATCTACGTGGCGATCACGCTCGCGATGGTCGCCTTCCTCGCCACCGTCGCCTTCGCCAATTACATCGACCGCAGTCGCGGGGATTCCGATGAGTGACTGGATCGCGGCGCTGCTGCTGGTGTCCGGCGGGGCCTTCTGCCTGATCGCGGGTCTCGGCATCCTGCGCCTGCGCGACATCTACGCCCGGATGCACGCCGCGACGAAGGCCGGCACGCTCGGGCTCGGGCTGATCTGCCTCGCGGTCATGGTCGAGGCCGAGACCTGGGGCAACGTCGCCGAGGCGCTGTTCGTCTTCCTGTTCATGCTCGCCACCGCCCCGGTCGGCGCACACCTGATCGGCCGCGCCGCCTTCCGCACCCGCATCCCGACCGCGCCCGGCACCCGCAGCGACGACGAGTGCGAGACCTTCCGCAGTCGGCCCGCGCACGGGGACGCGCACGGGGATGCCGCCCAACGTCCGACGCGCGACGCCTAACGGCGGCGGGCCGCGGCCTTAGCCTTGCGTCCGCGGGCCGTCCGGGCGGGCGGCGATGCGCCCGCGGACCCGTCGGACCATCAGCCACACCAGCCCGACCACCGGCAGCGTCAGCGCCGCGAGCAACGCCGGTTTCGACAGCCCCAGGCGCTCGCCGACCGGCCCGAGCAGGCCGGCGGCGAGGTTGACCGCGTAGTAGCTGATCGCCACCACCGACAGCCCCTCGACCGTCTGCTGCAGCCGCAGCTGCAGCGCCGCGCGCTGGTCCATCGCGCGCAGCACCTCGACGTTCTGCGCCTGGTTGGCCACGTCCACCCGCGTCCGCAGCAGGTCCGACGCCCGCTCGGCCCGCGCCGACAGCTCGTCCAGCCGCAGCTTGGCCGATCGGCAGGTCCGCATCGCCGGGTCGTAGCGGCGCGTCATGAATTCCGCGAACAATTGCCGGCCGCCGACACGCTCCTCGCGCAGCACCTCGATGCGCTGATCGACGATCGCCTCGTAGGCTTCCGCCGCCCCGAACCGGAACGCGGCGGTCGAGGCCAGATGTTCGATCTCCGCCGCCATCTTCAGCAACTGGTCCAGCGTCGCGGCCTCGTTCCCGCCCTGCGCCGCCATCGCCGCCACGATGTCGCTCAGCTGGCGGTCCAGCCGCGACACCGCCGTCGCGACCTGCCGCGCCAGCGGCAGCGTCAGCATCGACATCGACTTGTAGGTCTCGATCTCCAGCAGCCGCTGCACGATCCGGCCGAGCCGGCGCTTGCCGATGCCGGGCCGGGCCAGCACCGCCATCCGGCTGTGCCCGTTCTCGTCGATGCGGAAATCCGCCGCGATCACCGCGTCGCCGTCGAGCACACGCGCCACCGCGAGGCTCTCGGGCACGAACCAGCGATAGAGGTCGGTCTCGAGCCTCTCCGCCAGCGCCTCCGGCGCGACACTCTCGACCCGCACGATGCACGAGGTCACCAGCGCGCCGGGCGCCGCCGCCAGCCAGTCCGCCGGAAACAGCGCGAACAGCTGCCCCGAGAACGGCTGGGCCGCCACCTGGTCGGCGAAGATGGTGTAGGTCACGAACTCGGTGTGCATCTCCCACTTGAGGACCCCGCGGCCGATCTGCCCCGAATAATGGTTCGCCCCGGGTGGCGGGTGCGGCGCGCCGTAGCGGTCGAGCAGCGCGATCAGCTGCGCGAAATCCCGCGCCTTGTCGCGGTCGGCGGCGTTGTCGGGGTCCTTGATCGCCAGATGCACCGCCCGGCAGGGGGCCTCGATCTCCGGGAACGGCCGCGCGTGCAACTCGTTGGCGAGCCGGTAGCGGTTCGGATGGTCGGGGATCGCGAGTTGAGCCATGACGATTCCCGGCGTGCGGACGCCACGACTGTCCGCGCCCCGCCCCCGCGCCGTCAAGCCGGGCCGCTGATGTTGCAGTGCAGCGTGATCGCGTGGCAACACCGGACGGCGGCGCGCCCCGCCGAAACGCGGGCGAACGCGGGCCACCGGACCGGGCGCTCCGGGGCCGCGCTGGCTTCGCCGCCGCTCGCATCCGCGCCATTGTCCGGCGCATCCGCGACATGCTACGCACTCCGCCATGAAACTTTCGGTGCGGTTGTTTCTGATCACGGCCGTCGCGGTTCTGCCGATCACCGTGGTTCTGCTGTACAATCTGTTCAGCCTTCGGCTCGCGCAGGAGCGCGAGGTTCACGCCGAGGCGTCGCGCATTTCCGAGCTGATCTCGCTCGAAGTCGACCAGATCATCAGTGGAACCGAGAACATGCTGCGCGCGGTGGCCGCGGCCCCGGTGGTGCGCCGCGGCGACGGCGTCGAATGCACCGAGTTTCTCACCGGCCTCGTCGAACAGCTGCCGCAATTCCTGTCGGCTGCGGTCATCGACGCCGCTGGGATGGTGCGTTGTGCGTCGCGGACCCAGGCGATCGGCGTCTTCGTCGGCGATCGCGGCTACTTCGCCGAGGCGCGCCGGACCGGAGACCTGGCCGTCGGCGAGTTCACCGACGGCCTGGTGACGCACGAACCTTCGCTTCCCGTCGCGATGCCGCTGGCGGGAGGCGGCGCGTGGTCCGGCGGCGTCGTCGTGGCGGCGATCGACCTGACCTGGCTGGGCGCGCGCCTGAAGGATCGCAGCCTCGCGCCGGGCGGCGCCGTCACCATCGCTGACCGCAACGGGCGCATCCTGGCGCGCGAACCCTTGCCCGAGGACTTCGTCGGGACGGTCATACCCGACGCATTCCTGCATCTCGTCACGGCCGCGGCGCCGGGGTCGATGGAGGTGACGAGCCAGGACGGAACCCGGCGGGTCATCGGCTACCGCCCGGTGAGCGCGGTTCCGAAGGGGCTCTACGTCAGCGCCGGTCTCTCGACCGACGCCGAGTTCGCGGCGCTGGACCGGGCGACGCTGCGCGGGTTGCTCATCGCCGCGGCCAGCCTCATCGTCGCCTTTCTGCTGGCGCGCTCGACCAGCGCCGCCTTCATCGACCGCCCGTTCCGCCAGCTGGTCGGGACGATCGACGGGTGGCGGCGCGCGGACGTGACCGCCCGCACCGGCATGACGCCGCGCGACGGCGAACTCGGCACGGTCGGCAAGGCGATCGACGACTTCATGGACGAACTGGAAACCGCGCGGGCGTTGCGGCGCAAGGCCGAGCGGCAGCGCGAAATGCTGCTGGGCGAACTCGATCACCGGGTCAGGAACCTCCTCGCCACCGTGCAGGCGGTCGCGCGCCAGTCCTTTCCGGGCGCGGAGCGGACCGAAAGCGTCGACGTCTTCATCCAGCGCTTGGCGACGATGAGCGACGCCCACGGCCTGTTGATGCGCGACGAGTGGCAGGAGGCCGAAATCGGGCAATTGGTCGCGACCGCCGTCGCGCCGTTCGACGACTCCAATCAGCCGCAGATCATGCGGTCAGGCCCCGAGGTCACGCTGAATTCCAAGGCCGCGCTCGCCTTGGCCATGGCGCTGCACGAGCTGTGCACCAACGCCGCGAAATACGGCGCCCTGCGCCGCCCCGAGGGTCACGTCGAGATCAGCTGGGACGTCTCGCGGCAGGCGGACGGCGCCGATGGCGTGTTCCGGCTGGTCTGGCAGGAGCGCGGCGGCCCGCCGGTCGCCGCGCCGGCGCGGAAGGGGTTCGGGTCGCGCATGATCGAGCAGGCGCTGGCGGGTCAGATCGGCGGCGACGTGACCATCGACTACCACCCCGACGGCGTTCGCTGCACGGTCACGGCGCCGATGGCCTTGGTGGGCCCGACCCGGGACCTCGCGCGGTTCACGCCCGAACCGACGGGGTCACGATGATTTCGGTTGGTTGTGGTGCGGCGCGTCCTTCGGACCGGTCAAGGCGTGCGCGGCGGGATATCCGGCTTGACGACGGACAAACCCCCAAACAGCGGATCCGGCGGGGGCGTTAACTCTTTAATACAACAATAACAGATACTTACGCGCTGTCCAATCTTGGACGCCCGCGATCGCGGCTCAACCCCGCTCCAGAGCTGGAACCGGCGGCGCTTCGCCCGCCTCCGGGCCGAACTCGATGTCCTCGAGCCGTCGCGCCCGCGCGCTCGCGCGCTCGGTCGAGATCCGCACCTCCGCCAGATCCGCCGTCGCCTGCCCGAAGTGCCGGTCGAGGTTGCCGACCCGCGCCCCCAGCCGCTCCAGATCCTTGCCGAGCAGCCCCAGCTCGCGCCGGATCGCATGCGCCTCGGCCTTGAGCCGCGCGTCCTTCAGCACCGCCCGCAGTGTGGTCAAGGTCGCCATGCAGGTCGTCGGCGAGACGATCCAGACCCGCAGCCCGAACCCCTCGCGCACCAGTTCGCCGAAGTTGGCGTGCAGCTCCGCATAGACCGCCTCCGAGGGCAGGAACATCAGCGCCCCCTCCGCGGTCTCGCCCTCGATCACGTATTTCTCGGCGATCGACCGCATGTGCGCCCGCACCGCCGCGCGCATCCTCCGCTGCGCCTCCAGCGTCGCCGCCGGCGTCTTCGCCGCCCGCAGCGCCTCGTAGGCCTCCAGCGGAAACTTGGCGTCGATCGCGATCGGACCCGGTGGGCTCGGCAGCCGGATCAGGCAATCGACCCGCTTGCCGTTCGACAGCGTCGCCTGGAACTCCACCGCGTCCGGCGGCAGCGCCTTGGTCACGATGTCGCGCAGCTGGATCTCGCCGAACGCCCCGCGGGTCTGCTTGTTCGACAGGATGTCCTGCAGGCCCAGCACGTCGCCCGACAGCTTCTCGATCTTGACCTGCGCCCGGTCGATCGTCTCCAGCCGCGCCTGCAGTTCGCCGAGGCTGCGCGCCGTCCGCAGCGCGTTCGTGCCCAGGCTTTCGCCGGTCGCCCGCGTCACCTCCGCGAGCCGCGCCTCCACCGTCTCGACCATGCGCGCCTGTGCGGCGGCCTGCGCCTCGGCCACGTGGGTCAGCCCGCCGACCAGCTGCTGCTGCCCGGCCCCCAGCGCCCGCACCGCCCCGTCGAGCGCCGCGACCCGCCCCGCCGCCCGCAGCAGGATCAGCACCAGCACGATGCCCGCCGCCGCCGCCCACATCCGCGGGTCGTCCAGCGCGATCGTTCGGCCCGCGACCTCGATCATCGCCGCCCGAACAGCCGCTCGATGTCGCCGAGCTTGAGCTCGATCCAGGTCGGCCGCCCGTGGTTGCACTGCCCCGAGCGCGGCGTCGCCTCCATCGCCCGCAGCAGCGCGTTCATCTCCTCGGCGCTCATCCGCCGGCCCGCGCGCACCGACCCGTGGCAGGACATCCGGCTCAGCACCGCGTCGAGCCGTGCGCCGAGGCCGCCCGCGTCCTCGGCCAGCGTGTCGGCCACGTCCGCGAGCAGCCGCCGGCCGTCGACCTCGCCGAGCGCGGCCGGGGTCTCGCGCAGGCAGAGCGCTTGGCCCCCGAACGGCTCGACCACCAGCCCCAGCGCCGCCAGGTCTTCCGCCGCGGCGGTCAGCCGGGCCCAGGCCTCGGCGTCGAGCTCGACGATTTCGGGGATCAGCAGGATCTGCGAGGGCACGCGTCCGCCCGCCCGTTCCGCCTTCAGCCGCTCGTAGACCAGCCGCTCGTGCGCGGCGTGCTGGTCGACGATCACGATGCCGTCGGCGGTCTGGGCGATCAGGTAGGTCTCGTGGACCTGCGCCCGCGCGACCCCGAGCGGCGCGTCGTTCAAACTCTCGGGCGGACTGTCGGACGCCGGCGCCGGGTCGGGTCCGCCGTCCGGTCGGTCGCGCGGCTCGACCCGCCCCGACAATCCGAACGGCGGGCCACCCGGCTCGGCGAAGCCGCGCGACGGGGCCTGCCAGGCGAGTGCCGCGGCGCGGGCGGCGGGCCCCGGACGCTCCGGCCGGAACGCCCCGAGCAGGCCGGCGCCGGTCGTGGTCGACCCGCGGTGCCCCGCCTCGGCCAGCGCGACCCGCAGCGCGCCGATCACGAGCCCGCGCACCAGCCCCGGATCGCGGAACCGCACTTCGGCTTTTGCCGGGTGCACGTTGACGTCGACCTCGGCCGGCGGGAGGGTCAGGACGAGCGCCGCGGCGGCGTGCCGGTCGCGCGGCAACAGATCGGCGTAAGCGGCGCGCAGCGCGCCGAGCAGCAGCCGGTCGCGGACCGGCCGGCCATTGACGAAGACGTGCTGCGCCACCGCCGCGCCACGCGAATAGGTGGGCAGCGCCGCGTAGCCGGTCAGCCGCAGACCCTCGCGGCAGGCGTCGATCGGCAGCGCATTCGCGATGAAGTCGGGGCCAAGCAGGGCGCGCAGCCGGCCGCGCAGCCCGCCGAACAGATCCCCGGGTTCGGACTCGAGGCGGAGGATCTCCCGCGCCGCGCCCGGCTCGGACAGGTCGTGCAGCACGAAGGCCACCGCCGGCGCGATCATCGCGAGGCGCCGCAGCGTCTCGGCGATAGCCTGCGCCTCGGCGCGATCGGTCCGCAGGAACTTCAGCCGCGCCGGCGTCGCCGCGAACAGGCCCTCGACCTCGACTACGGTGCCGGCGGCCCGGGCGGCGGGGCGCACCGGCCCCTCGACGCCGCCGCGCACGGTGATCGCGGCCGCCTCCGCCGCACCGCTCGCGCGCGAGGTTAGCGTCAACCGCGCGACGGCCCCGAGCGACGGCAGCGCCTCGCCGCGAAACCCGAAGCTGGCGATGTTGACGAGGTCGCCGGCGTCGAGCTTCGACGTGGCGTGGCGGGACAGCGCGAGGGCCAGCTCGCCGGCCGGAATGCCGCAGCCGTCGTCCGAGACGCGGATCAGCCGCTTGCCGCCGTCGGCATAGCCGACGTCGATCCGCCGCGCGCCGGCGTCGAGCGCGTTCTCGACCAGTTCCTTGACGGCGGAGGCGGGCCGCTCGACCACCTCGCCGGCGGCGATGCGGTTCGCCGACGCGGCGTCGAGCTGACGAATCGGGCGGCGTACTGCCGCTATATTGGGGCGCTCGGCCTGCATACCCCTATTGGTAGCATAGCGG
>JANOEW010000111.1:0-9816 GCA_031413475.1 Amaricoccus sp. | reverse complement strand
CGCAATATGCCAAGAAGCTGGGCGTCAACCTTGACGAACTGCTGATCAGCCAGCCCGACACCGGCGAACAGGCGCTGGAAATCGTCGATACCCTGGTCCGCTCGGGTGCGGTCAGCATGGTGGTCATCGACTCTGTCGCCGCACTTGTGCCGAAAGCCGAGATCGAAGGCGACATGGGCGACATGCAGATGGGATCGCAGGCCCGCCTGATGAGCCAGGCCATGCGCAAGCTGACCGCCAGCATCGGGCGCAGCAACTGCATGGTGATCTTCATCAACCAGATCCGGATGAAGATCGGCGTGATGTTCGGCTCGCCCGAGACCACGTCGGGCGGCAACGCGCTCAAGTTCTACGCCAGCGTGCGCCTCGACATCCGCCGCATCGGCGCGATCAAGGACCGCGACGAGGTCGTCGGCAACTCGACCAGGGTCAAGGTGGTCAAGAACAAGGTGGCGCCGCCGTTCCGCCAGGTCGAATTCGACATCATGTACGGCGAGGGCATCTCCAAGCGGGGCGAGCTGATCGACCTCGGGGTCAAGGCCGGCGTCGTCGAGAAATCCGGCGCCTGGTATTCCTTCGCCGATCAGCGCATCGGCCAGGGCCGCGAGAACGCCAAGACCTTCCTCAAGGACAACCCCGACATCGCCCTCGCAATCGAGGACAAGATCCGCGCCGCCCACGGCCTCGATTTTGGCATCTCCGGCGACGAGCCCGCCGAAATGACGGAGGACTGACCCCGCCCCCGCGCCCGCCACCGAACCCGGCGGGCGCGCCGGACAGCGTTGCCGCGGCGGATCGACCCGGAAAAACACGCGATACGACAGACCGGCGCGTTGATGCGGGCGGCCGTGCATCGTCGGCTCTCAGCGTCTTCCTCTTGGCAAGAAATACTCCCGCCGGAGGCGCCGGGCGCGCAATCCGGGCCTCCGCCGACTCGTGAAGTCGCGGGCGACTCCGCGGGCAGCGTGTCGGAAAAGGCATGTTAACGTTTTTATTTTTCAAATTCAATTAGTTACTTAGTGTCCGATCTCGGACACGCCTGGGTGTGCGTCTGACGTCGCCTCCCGACCCGCACGCGCTTCCGCTATCGCGCCGCGTTTCGCGAGCGTGGACATCGGCCGGCTCCGACGCTAACACGTTGACAACGGGCCGAACGCGGCGGCTCACGCGCGATTCGGCCCCTTCCCGCGCGCGACGTGAGACTCCATGGCCAGCCTGAACGACATCCGCTCGACCTTCCTCGACCATTTCTCGAAGAACGATCACCGCGTGGTCGCGAGCTCCCCACTCGTGCCGCGCAACGACCCGACGCTGATGTTCACCAACTCGGGCATGGTCCAGTTCAAGAACCTCTTCACCGGCGCCGAACACCGCGACTACGTCCGCGCCGTCACCTCGCAGAAGTGCGTGCGGGCGGGCGGCAAGCACAACGACCTCGACAATGTCGGCTACACCGCCCGGCACCACACCTTCTTCGAGATGCTGGGCAACTTCTCATTCGGCGACTACTTCAAGGAACGCGCGATCCCGCTCGCCTGGGACCTGCTGACCCGCGAGTTCGGCCTGCCCGCGCACAGGCTGCTCGTCACCGTCTTCCACGACGACGAGGAGGCCGCGGCGCTCTGGAAGAAGGTCGCGGGCCTGCCCGACGAGCGGATCATCCGCATCGCGACGTCGGACAACTTCTGGACGATGGGTCCCACCGGCCCGTGCGGCCCGTGCTCGGAGATTTTCTACGACCACGGTCCGGCAATTACCGGCGGCCCGCCGGGCAGTCCCGACGAGGACGGCGACCGCTTCGTCGAGATCTGGAACCTCGTGTTCATGCAGTACGAGCAGCACGCGAGCGGCGCCCGCGACCCGTTGCCCCGACCCTCGATCGACACCGGCATGGGGCTGGAGCGCGTCGGCGCGGTCCTGCAGGGCAAACACGACAACTACGCCACCGACCTGATGCGCGCGCTGATCGAAGTCGCCGCCCACGCCACCTCCACCGATCCCGACGGCCCCGGCCGCACCCATCTGCGGGTGATCGCCGACCACCTGCGCTCGACCTCCTTCCTGATCGCCGACGGCGTGCTGCCGTCGAACGAGGGCCGCGGCTACGTGCTGCGCCGGATCATGCGCCGCGCGATGCGCCACGCCCATCTGCTCGGGGCGCAGGACCCAGTGATGTTTCGCCTCGTGCCCGCGCTCGTGACGCAGATGGGCCTGGCCTTCCCCGAACTCGTCCGAGCCAGGCCACTGATCGAGGAGACGCTCGAGCTCGAGGAAACCCGGTTCAAGACAACGCTCGACCGTGGCCTGAAGCTGCTCGACGAGGAACTCGGCCGCCTGCCCGGCGACGCCGCCCTGCCCGGCGAGACCGCCTTTCGTCTCTACGACACCTTCGGCTTCCCGCTCGACCTCACGCAAGACGCGCTGCGCGAACAGGGCCGCGCCGTCGACACCGCCGGTTTCGAGGCGGCGATGGCCGAGCAGAAGCGCCGCGCCCGCGCCGCCTGGGCCGGCTCCGGCGACGCCGCCGAGGACGGCCTGTGGCTCACGCTCGCCGAACGCTTCGGCGTCACCGAATTCCTCGGCTACGACACCGAGACCGCCGAGGGCGAGATCCTCGCGCTGGTCCGCGACGGAGTCGAGTCCGACACCGCCGAGGTCGGCGCGAACGTGCAGATCGTGCTGAACCAGACCCCGTTCTATGCCGAATCCGGCGGTCAGGTCGGCGACGCCGGCACGCTCCGGACCGATGGCGCATGCGTCGCGATATCCGATGTCAGGAAGCGTGCCGGGCTCTTCGTCCACGAGGGCCGAGTCGAGCACGGTCGTCTGCTCCGCAACGCCGCCGCCGAGCTTGCCGTCGACCACGCCCGCCGCGCGTCGATCCGCGCCCATCACTCGGCCACCCACCTGCTGCACGAGGCGCTGCGCCGGACCCTCGGCGACCACGTCGCCCAGCGCGGCAGCCTCGTCGCGCCCGACCGGCTGCGCTTCGACTTCACCCACGGCAAAGCGGCGACGCCCGGCGAACTCGCGGCGGTCGAGGCCGAGGTCAACGCCTACGTGCGCCAGAACACCCCGGTCGAGACCCGGATCATGACCCCCGACGCCGCGGAGAGCCTCGGCGCGCGCGCGCTGTTCGGAGAGAAATACGGCGACGAGGTCCGCGTTGTCTCGATGGGCCTGCGTGCCGGCAGCGGCCTCGGCGCGCGCGGCGAGACCTATTCGCTCGAGCTCTGCGGCGGCACCCACGTGGCGCGCACCGGCGACATCGGCGCGTTCAAGCTGGTCGGCGAGACGGCGTCGGCCAGCGGCGTGCGCCGCATCGAGGCGCTGACCGGGCAGGCGGCGATGGCCCACGTCGCCGCCGAAGCGGCCGCGCTCGCCGAGGCCGCCGGCCTGCTGCGCGCCCGCCCCGAGGAACTCGCCGACCGCATCCGGACCCTGCTGGACGAGCGCAAGGCGCTGACGCAAGAGCTCGGAGAGCTGCGCCGCAGGCTCGCGATGGCGGGCCCGGGCGGCCCGGTCGAGGCGGGTCCCGAGACCGTCAAGGGCGTCGCGTTCCTTGCCCAGGCGCTGTCCGGCGTCTCCGGCAAGGACCTGCGCGGCCTGATCGACGAGCACAAGGCGCGGATGAAGTCCGGCGTCGTGCTGCTGGTCGCCGACACCGGCGACAGCGCCGCGGTGGCGGCCGGCGTCACGGCGGACCTGACGGCGCGGTTCTCGGCGGTCGACCTGGTGCGCGTCGCGGCCGAGGCGATGGGCGGCACCGGTGGCGGCGGGCGACCCGACATGGCGCAGGCCGGCGGGGCCGACGCGAGCCGGGCGCCGCAGGCGATCGCCGCCGCTCGCGCCCTGCTGGAGGCCTGAATATGCCCGCCTACTGGATCGCCCACGTGACCGTCACCGACGAGGTGGCTTATCTGCGCTACGCCGGCCTCGCGACTGGGGCCATCGCCGCGCACGGGGGCCGGTTCCTGGCGCGCGGCGGGGCGCATGTCCAGCTCGAGGGCCGCGACCGGGCGCGCAACGTCGTCGTCGAATTCTCGAGCCTCGCTGCGGCGGAGGCCTGCTACCGGTCGCCGGGCTATCAAGCGGCCCTGGAGCACGCCCGCGGCGCGTCCGAGCGCGACCTCGTCATCGTCGAGGACGTGTCGGGCGCTTGAGCGGCGGAACATACTGAAACAAGGGAGGGAACGATGGCTGACGGGCGTGTACGGTGGGGCATCCTCGGGGCGGCGAAGATCGCCCGGGACTGGGTCGCGCCGGCGATCCACCTGAGCGAGCGGGGCGCGCTCGCGGCGGTCGCCAGCCGCACTCCGGGAAAGGCCGAGGCCATGGCCACGCCCTACGCCGCGCGCACCCACGCGACCTACGAGGCGCTGCTGGCCGATCCGGAGATCGACGCGATCTACATTCCTTTGCCGAACGGCGATCACGTGGAATGGACCGCCAAATGCCTCGAGGCCGGCAAACACGTGCTGTGCGAGAAGCCGCTGGCGCTGAAGGCCTCGGAGATCGACGGCCTGATCGCGCTGCGCGACCGCACCGGGCTGATCGCGGCCGAGGCGTTCATGGTCGTGCACCACCCGCAATGGATCCGGGTGCGCGAGCTTCTCGCCGAGGGCGCGATCGGGCGGCTGCGCCATGTCCAGGGGGCGTTCACCTTCTTCAACGACGACCCGGCCAACATCCGCAACATGCCCGAGCTTGGCGGCGGGGCGCTGCGCGACATCGGCGTCTATCCGAGCGTCGCCACTCGCTTCGTCACCGGCGCTGAGCCGGTCGCGATCACGGCCGAGATCGAATGGGACCGAGGCATCGACGCAACGGCGCGGGTCCAGGCGGCCTTCCCGGACTTTCACATGGACTTCTACGTGTCGATGCGCATGGCGCCGCGTCAGCTGATGACCTTTCACGGCG
Organism: Amaricoccus sp.; assembly: GCA_031413475.1. Lineage (GTDB taxonomy): Bacteria > Pseudomonadota > Alphaproteobacteria > Rhodobacterales > Rhodobacteraceae > Amaricoccus. The sequence continues at coordinate 4,896 of JANOEW010000111.1, read as the reverse complement.
ACGCAGGGTGGCTCGCGGTCCACGCCGGTTTCAACGCGGGTTCCTACGGCGACGAAGTGCTCGAGCTGCGCCGCTCCGAGTCGACGACCACGCTGGAGCGGTTCCCCCGGGCGGACCAGTACCTCGCCCAGATCCACGCCTTCAACGCGACCGTGCTCGACGGGGCAGCCTTCGCCTGCCCGCTCGAGTTTTCGCGGGGGAACCAGGCGATGATCGACATGATCTACGCAGCCGCCGGCGCAGCGACCTGACCGCGCGGGGCTAGCCCCGGTCGTTTCTCGATCTCGTGCCGGCCGGCCGACCCGCTAAATCCAGCCGTTCTTCTTGAACCGCCAGAACAGCACGCCGCATATCGCGACCATGATCGCCACCACCGCATAGTATCCAAACTGCGTTTTCAACTCGGGCATGTTCTCGAAGTTCATGCCGTAGAAGCCGGCGATCGCGGTCGGGACCGCGAGCATGGCCGCCCAGGCGGCGAGCTTCTTCGAGACCGCGGTGCCCTGGCTCTGACCCATCAGGAGGCTGGTCTCGAAGGCGAAGGCCAGCACCTCGCGCAGAGCGTCGATATTGTCCTGCACCGCGAGGATGTGGTCGGTGACGTCGCGGAAATGCGACGGCATCTCGGGCCCGATATGCGGCAAGTCCGACCCGGTCAGCCGCCGGCACACCTGGACGAGCGGCCCGGCCGCGTTGCGCAGCCGCATCAGGTCGCGGCGCAGTACGTAGAGCCGCTCGATCTCGGCTGCGCTCATCGTGCGAACCAGCACGCCGTCCTCGATCGCGTTGACCTCTTCCTCGATCGCCTCGAGCACCGGCAGATAGTTATCCACGATGAAATCGAGGATGGCGAAGAGGATGAAGTCTTCGCCCTTGGCCAGCGAGGTCGGGCAGCTCTCCCAATGCTCGCGCACGGTCGCGTAGGTCGCCGAGGCCCCGTGCCGCACGCTGACGATGTAGCCCTTGCCGACGAAAAGATGCGTCTCGCCGAACGCGACGCGCCCGTCGATCAGCTGCGCGGTGCGCGCGACGATGAACAGCGCATCGCCGTATTGCTCGACCTTGGGGCGCTGGTGCGGATTCTCGGCGTCCTCGATCGCGAGGTCATGCAGGCCGAACTGGCGCTGCACGCGCAACAGAAGATCGCGGTTCGGTTCGTGCAGACCGATCCAGACCACGTGCCCCTCGCGCCGCGACCAGTCGCCCGTCTCCTCGATGGCGACGTCGGCCACGCGCCGCCCGGCGACGTAGACGCTCGACGCGACCACCCCGGGTTCGTCCGCCACCGCGAACTGTCTCGATTGCTCCATGCGACCTCCCCTGCTGCGCCGCCCAGGTCACGACGGTCATCGCCCGAACCGGCGCTCCGAGTGGATTCGGCATGACACGGCCACGCCTCACGGGCATTAGTCTCCCATGATCCGGCCGCGCGGGCAACGCGCGGCAGCGCGTCTGGAGGACGGAAGATGCGGGCGATGCAGGTGGTGGCGCTGGGGGCGCCGCTCGAGCTGCGCGATGCGCCACGGCCCGAACCCGGGCCGGCCGAAGTGCTGCTGCGGGTTCGCGCCTGTGGCCTGAACTTCGCCGACACACTGCTGGCCTCCGGAACCTACCAGGAGAAACCCGCCCTGCCCTTTGCTCCGGGCATGGAAGTCTGCGGAACCGTCGCGGCGCTGGGGCCGAGGGTCGAGGGCTTCCGCGTCGGCGATCGGGTCGCCTGTTTCGCCGGTGGTGGCGGTCTGGCGGACTACGCCGTCGTGCCGGCCGCGCGCTGTGTCATCGCGCCCGCCGCCATGCCGGACGAACACGTCGCGGCCTTTCTGGTCGCTTACGGCACCTCGGACGTGGCGCTAAGCGATCGGGCGCGGCTGCTGGCGGGCGAAACCCTGCTGGTGACAGGCGCCTCGGGCGGCGTCGGGTTGACGGCGGTCGAACTCGGCAAGCTGCTGGGTGCGCGGGTGATCGCGGCGGCGCGGGGCGCGGACAAGCTCGCGGTCGCCGAGGCGGCCGGCGCCGACCACCTGATCGACAGCGAGGCGGACATCCGCGCGGAGGTCAGGGCGCTTGGCGGCGCCGACGTGGTCTACGATACCGTTGGCGGGGCCGTCTTCGATGCGGCGCTGCGCGCGACGAACCCGGAAGGGCGCGTCCTGCCGATCGGCTTCGCGAGCGGGACCGTGCCGCAGATCCCGGCGAACATCCTGCTGGTGAAGAACCTCACGGTGATCGGGCTCTACTGGGGCGCCTACGCCAGCCTGCGACCGAGCGTGCTGACCTCGAGCTTCGCGCGGCTGTTCGGCTGGTACGCCGAAGGCCGGTTGAAACCGCATATCGGCCGGGTGCTGCCGCTCGAGGCGGCGAACGAAGGGCTCGAGATGCTGCGGAATCGGAGCGCCACTGGCAAGGTGGTGATCCGGGTCGGCTAGAAAATGCCCTGATCGCGCTACGCCGCCGCCATGCGGCCGCAGACGCCATAGGCTTGCCGAACGAACTCGGCCAGGCGCCGCGCGAGCGCGGCCTGAGGGCCGTCGGTGACGTAGATGTTGACGAGATAGTCGGGCAGATCGGGCAGCGCGCCGCCGTGGCGGACCGTCTCGCAATGCGCCGGGATGGCGCTGGCGAGCTGCACGCAGATCGCGAGGTCGGCCGAGACGCTGGCGTCCACCGCAGAAAACGACTGGGCGTCGACGGCGAGGTCCCAGGGCAGACCGGCCGCTTCGAGCGCATCGATGGCGTGGCGCTTGAAGATGCAGCGGGTCACCGAGGCGAAACGGACCGGCCGCGACCGCCAGACGTGGCCGGCCTGCGCGCCGACCCAGACCAGCGGTTGGCGGTCGAGCATCTCGCCGCCGACGTCGAGGTCGGCCTCGGTGGTCATGATCAGGTCCATCTCGCCGCGCGTGAACTGCTCCTTGAGCGTCGCGGTGAACGTCGAATGCAGTTGGACCTTTACCCGGGGGAAATCGGCGGCGAACCGCTGCATGGCGCGCGGCATGTGCGGGTAGATGATGTCGTGCGGCACGCCGAGGTTGATCTCGCCCTCGAAGTCCAGGTTCGTGAGCTTGCCCCAGGCCTCGTCGTTGAGCGCGAGCATGCGTCGGGCGAAACCGGCGAGCTGCTCGCCTTGGGGGGTGAGCGCCACGCCGCGGCCGGTCCGATCGATCAGCGACTGGCCCGTCGCCTCCTCGAGGCGCTTGAGCTGCATCGAGACCGCGGACTGTGTGAGGTTGAGTTGCGCGGCGGCGCGGGTCACGCCGCCGGCATCGGCGGCGGTGACGAAGGAGCGCAGCGCGGTGAGGTCGAGATTGCGGGGCATATCGTCTCCTGTGATGCAAGACGTCACGAACATTCGTTTCTATCATACATCAGATCGGACTACACCATCAAGCACCGTGATCAAGTCCCCGCACCTCAATTGATCTCATGATGGAGTCGATCCATGAAGACCCTGACGAACACAAACGACCGCACGCGTTTCGGCTTGCCGCGCCTGGCGTGGGGCTGGCTCGCGCGCCGGCCGGCGGCCTACGACCAGCTCTATCGCGAGCGCGCCGCCCTCGCGGTGCTGGACCACCACATATTGCGCGACATCGGCGTGGCGCGTGGGGATCTGGACGCGGCGCTGAGCCGCCCCGACGAACACCTGCGCCTAATCCTGCTGCGCGGCGGCAACCAGTTCCAGCGCTGACGCGCCGATCGCCGCGACGATCGCCTCCACCCCGCCGGCGTCCGGGTGGATGCCGTCGTCCTGCATCAGCGCCCGCACGTCGCCGAGGTCGCGATCTGTCCCGAGCCCGGCGAGAAAGTTCGCATAGAGAATGGCGCCGTGCTCGGCGGCGAGCTCGGGAAAGATCGCGTCGAACGCCGCCTGATACTCGGGGCCGTAGTTGGCCGGCGCCGGCAGGCCGGCGAGCAGCGCCGGCAACCCGCGCCCCGCGATCTCGGCGAGGATGCCGTCCAGATTGCGCCGGGTCTCGACCGGGTCTAGCCCGCGCAGCAGGTCGTTTCCCCCGAGCGCAACGATCACCGCGTCCACGTCCTCGGTCAGTGTCCAGGCGATTCGCGCCAGCCCGCCGGCGGTCGTGTCCCCGGAGACGCCGGCGTTGATCACGATCGCCTCGGGCGCGCCGTTCGCGCGCAGCCATGCCTGAAGCCGGGGCACGAACCCCTCGGACTCGGGGAGGCCGTAACCCTGCGTCAGCGAATCTCCGAGGGCGGCGATGGTGACCGGCTCGGCCGCCGCCGGATAAGCCGCCGCAACCAGACCGAGGGCCGCCACGAGGTTGCGAGCGCGCCGCCGCGCTCCATATCCCAAAGCAGTCTCAGCCGGGCCAGAGGTTCCGAGTGTCATGTCGTCTCCCGTGATCGCCCTCAGAGATGTGGAGCTTACGCTCAACGGCAACGCCGGGCCGGTCAAAATCCTGCGCGGCGTCACGCTTTCGGTGTCGAAAGGCGAGACCCTGGGCCTGGTCGGCCCGTCCGGGTCGGGAAAATCCTCGCTCCTGATGCTGATGGGCGGCCTCGAGAGCGCGACCGCCGGCAGCGTCACGGCGCTCGGCCAGGACCTCACCGCCATGAACGAAGACCAGCTGGCGAGGTTCCGGCGCGATCACATGGGCGTGGTGTTCCAGTCGTTCCACCTGATCCCGACGATGACCGCGCTGGAGAACGTGGCGACGCCGCTCGAACTCGCCGGCGACCTCGACGCCTTCGACAAGGCCGCCGACGAGTTGCGGACCGTGGGGCTGGGAACCCGGCTCGATCACTACCCGGCGCAGCTGTCGGGCGGCGAGCAGCAGCGGGTGGCGCTGGCGCGGGCCTTCGCGCCGCGTCCGCAGATCCTGCTGGCCGACGAGCCGACCGGCAACCTCGACGGGGCGACCGGGGCGGCGATCA
>JANOEW010000110.1:0-1714 GCA_031413475.1 Amaricoccus sp. | reverse complement strand
CAGCGGCAAATCCTTTGCGGTTGAATCATTCTGGTAATCGACAAAGGCCTTACCCGTCGACTCCTTCACCCACCACAAGGGCGTCACAGCAAAAGCCTCATCACGGCATTTCGGAATGGCCGCCCGGTCGATCTCCGCGAGGCTGCGGTACTCGATCGTGCGGCCGTCGTAGCTGACCCTCGCCACGCCGCTGGCGCGCGAGGCCGACAGCGTCTCGCGGCGGGCCTTCAGCTCTGCGATGGTCGCCATTGGGAAGAGCCCCGTGTTCGGCGACATCGTTCCGGTCGGGAACGATGTCGGGTCACCGCATGTAGCTCGACGGGACCGACCGCCGCCGCACCGGACGCGCAACCCGGCGGATCGCGCCGGCCTCCGCCTTGCCTACGGCCGGCGCGTCGTCGGCGCCGTCCGTCCCGAGCTGCGCCTCCAGATCAGCCCAGCGGGCCTCGGACCAGCGGTCCGCCCCGACGATCCAGACAGCGGCGCGGGCGTACACCCGGCAGTCGAGCGCCTCGTTTCGCTCGCGCAGCTTCTGCCATTCGAGCCGGGCGAAGCCGCGCTTCGTCTTCACCGTGACCAGCTGCTCGGCGACGAACTGCTTCAGCCACTCGTCATCCACCCACTCGGGCAGATGCACCGTTCCCGGTGGGAACGATGCGCCGACGCCAAGCTCCTCGGCCGTCGGCCGCTCGAGTCGCAGGAACCGGTAGGTCTCCGCCTTGAAGGTCGACACCGCGACGGTCCAGAGCCGCGCCCCCCGTCGGATGCGGCGGCCAGCCTCCGTGGCGTCGACGTAGGTCGGACCAGAGACCGGGCTCGCCCGGTTGAAGCCCTCGACGCCCTTGATCGGCGACACCTGCGCGAAGCTCTGCCGACGCGCCCAGGCGTAGACCGCCGAGGCCTCGTAGCCAGTGTCGATCGCGAGCCGGGCGATCTGCAGCTGCGCGCCCGACGCGTGCGGCCAGGTCCGCGTCATGAGCGTGGCGAGCCGGCCCCAGGTCTCCGCGTGCTCGGGTCCGCCGTCGATGACGACATGATCGATGAGCCAGCTCTCCAGTCCGCGGCCCCAGGCCCAGACATCGACCTCGATGCGGTCCTTCTGCACATCGGCCCCTGCGGTGAGGAACAGCCCGCCGCGCGGCACCGTGCCCGCGGGCCAGCTGCCGCGCCGGTCGTAGAGCCGCCGCCAGTCGGGAGCCTCACCCGACTCCATCCAGGTCTCGCCGAGCGAGGTGTTGACGAAGGTCTTCATCGCCTCGTCGCCGCCGGCGCGAGCCGAGAGGAAGGCGCGCACCATCGCCTCGAGCCGCACCCAGGACGAGTAGATTTCGTTCAGGTGGAAACCGGCGATGCCCTTGAAGGGTTCGCGGGCCCGCCACTCGCCGCGGCGGATCGCGCCCCAGCGCAGCGCGTCCGACCAGGCCGCGTCGCAGGCGATACAATGATACCTGGCCGTCTCCGGCTTGTGCTCCCCGCCGGCGCTTTCCCAGCGAACCTGGCCCCAGGCGAGCACTTGAAGGGTGCCGCAGGACGGGCATGGCGCCCAGAACTGCCGCTGGTCGCTCTCGGCGTAGGCGGTCTCGATCCGGCTCAGCCCCCGGATCGTCGGGGTCGAGACCAGCACGATCTTGCGGTTCCAGAAGGTGACGGTGCGCTTCTTCGCGAGGTTGACCGGATCGCCTTCCGCGCCGGCGCTGAACGGGTAGCGGTCGAC
>JANOEW010000109.1:0-2629 GCA_031413475.1 Amaricoccus sp. | reverse complement strand
TTCAACACGGCCTTCACGCCGTTCATGGTGGCGCTGGCGATGATCCTGCCGATCTTCGCCACCCTGCCGTGGAAGCGCGGCGATCTCGGCCGGGCGATGCAGCCGCTGTGGGGCGCGCTGGCGCTCGCGGTCGCGCTCGGCGCCCTGGTCTGGGCGCTGCAGACCGGGCGCACGATGCTCGCCCCGGTCGGGGTTGCGCTCGCGGCCTGGCTGATCCTCGGCGCCGCGTCCGAAATCGCCGCCCGCGCCCGCCTCGGCCGCGCGCCGCTGGCCGAAACTCTGCGCCGCGCCCGCAGCCTGCCGCGCGCCGACTGGGGCAAGGCGATCGCCCATTCCGGCTTCGGCGTGACGATCTTCGGGATCGCCTGTCTGACCGCCTGGGAGACCGAGGACATCCGCGCGGTCCGGATCGGCGACAGCTTCCCCGCCGCCGGTTACGAGCTGCGCCTCGACGCGGTCGACCGCGGCGCGGGCCCGAACTATTCGACCGAGACCGCGCGCATCGCCGTGCTGCGCGACGGCCGCGAGATCGGCGCGCTCATGCCGGAGAAGCGCTTCTACCCGGTCCAGCGTACCAGCACGACCGAGGCGGCGATCGACCGCGGACCGACCCGCGACCTCTATGTCGCGCTGGGCGATCCGCAGGAGGGCGGCGGCTGGGCGCTGCGCACCTACGTCAAGCCGTTCGCCAACTGGATCTGGCTCGGCGCGCTGATCATGGCGGCGGGCGGGGCCGTGAGCCTGACCGACCGGCGTTACCGCGTCGGCGCGCCGGCGCGTCGCCCCGCGCCGCCGCCGCGCGCGGTGCCGGCGGAATAGCGCCGTGCGCCGCGTCCTGCTGGCGCTGATGCTCGCGCTCGCGCCGCTCGCCGGGGCCGCCATCGCACCGGACGAGATGCTCCCCGACCCGGCGCAGGAGGCCCGCGCCCGCGACATAACCCGCGAGCTGCGCTGCGTGGTCTGCCAGTCGGAATCGATCGACGAGTCGAACGCCGAGATCGCGCGGGACTTGCGGCTGCTGGTGCGCGAGCGGATCGTGGCGGGTGACAGCGACGACGCGGTGCTCGACTACGTCGTCGATCGCTACGGCGAATTCGTGCTGTTCCGGCCGCCGATGTCGGCGGCGAACGCGCCGCTGTGGCTCGCCGGCCCGGTCGGATTGATCTTCGGCGCGGCCCTGCTCGCCGCCGTGCTGCGCCGGCGCGCCCGCGAGGCCGGACGCCCACGGCGCGACCTCAGTCCCGAGGAGCAGGCGCGCCTCGACGTGCTGATGCGGGAGTGACGTCGAGCGGTCCGTCGCGCGCGTCCAGCATTGCGCCGACCGGCGCGCCGGTTATGGTCAGCGTGCCCAGCGGGAGGCGCGGCCATCGGGAGGCGCGGCCATGACCTACGAGACGATCTTCGTCACCAGCGCGAACGGCGTCGCGACGCTGACGCTGAACCGTCCCGAGGTGATGAACGGGCTGAATTCGGCGATGCGTCGCGAGATCACCGACGCGGTGGCCCGCGCGCCCGCGAACGCCCGCGTGCTCGTGCTCACCGGCGCCGGCCGCGGCTTCTGCTCCGGTCAGGATCTCGGCGACCGCCGCGACATCGCCGAGATCGACCTCGAACGCACGCTGCGCGAGGAATACGAGCCGATGCTCAAAGCGATCTACGACTGTCCGATCCCGACGATCGCCGCGGTGAACGGCGCGGCTGCGGGCGCTGGCGCGAACCTCGCGCTGGCGGCGGACGTGGTGATCGCGGCGCAGTCGGCGGTGTTCATCCAGGCCTTCGCCCGGATCGGGCTGATCCCCGACGCCGGCGGCACCTACTGGCTGCCGCGGCAGATGGGCTTCGCCAAGGCAATGGGCGCGGCGCTGTTCGCAGAGACGATCACCGCCGCGCAGGCCGAGGCCTGGGGCATGATCTGGGAGGCGGTTCCCGATGAAGCCTTCGCCGAAGCGGTGGCGGCCCGGGCGGCGCATCTCGCCACCGGCCCGACGCTCGCCTACCGGCTGATCAAGCGGGCGCTGCGCGAGAGCTTCGCCCACGACCTCGACGGCCAGCTCGCGCTCGAAGCGGCGCTACAGGGCGAGGCCGGGCGCAGCCACGACTTCCGCGAGGGGGTGACGGCCTTCCTCGAAAAGCGCCCCGCCCGCTACGAGGGCCGCTGAACCGCCATGGCCCGGGCGCTGGGCGAGAGCGTCACGCGCGCCCCGCGCCCGCACGCGCCCGCCCCGGCCGCCGAAGTGGCAGCCCTGTTCGCCGATCAGCCCGCGCCGGTGCGCGATCTGCTCGGCGGCGCGGCCGGCTGCTCGGGTTATCTCGGATGGCTGATGCGCGCAGAGGCCGACTGGTTGCGCGCGGCGCTGGCCGCGCCGGCCGAGACGACGCTGGCCGAAGTGATCGCGGCGCCGACGCCGGCCGACGCCGGGCCGAGTCTGCGGCTGGCCAAGCGCCGCGCGGCGCTGCTGATCGCGCTGGCGGACCTCGGCGGGGTCTGGGACCTCGACGCGGTCACCGCCGCGCTGACCGCGCTGGCCGACCGGGCGGTGCAGGTCGCGCTCACCGCCGCGCTCGGCGAGGAGATCGCCCGCGGACGTCTGCCGGGCTGCGGCCCCGAGGAGGCGGCCGGCGGGGCCGG
>JANOEW010000108.1:0-11357 GCA_031413475.1 Amaricoccus sp. | reverse complement strand
ACCTCCGCTCGACCCTGGAAACCGCCCGACGACGCGCCATCCCGCCCCTCCACGCCATCGCCCTTACCCTCAAAGGCAACCCGCTGCCCCTCCAGTCCGCCTGATCGGGGGTGAGCAGTTACGCGCGGACACTGCGGGATCAGCGGCCGGCGCGGGGCTTTTTATAGGTCTCTTATATTGCAGCGGAATGGCGTTTTCGGCGAGGTAGCGGCGGTGGTAGCTTTCCCCGAAGCCGAACCTCTTGCCGCTGTGAAGCATAATCGCTATTTGAAACTCAGCGGTGGCGCAACGTGGCCAATCAGGTCCGGCACCGTCTCATTCTGGTTTTCGTCACATGCGCCTGACGAGGGCGACAACCGCGCCGGCCGAGGGCTCGCGCGGGAAGGAAAACGTGTGACGACTTCGACTTTCGCGGCCTTCGGGCTCGCGCCGACCCTCCTCGCCGCGCTGGAACGCACCGGCTTCGACGTGCCGACCCCGATCCAGGCGCAGGCGATCGCCCCGCAGATGGCGGGGCGCGACATCCTGGGCGTGGCCCAGACCGGCACCGGCAAGACCGCAGCGTTCGGGCTGCCGATCCTGCACCAGATCCTCGCGATGCCGGGACGACCCAGCCCCAAGACCTGCCGCGCGCTGATCCTGGCGCCGACGCGCGAACTGGCCGTGCAGATCGAGGCGAGCTTTCGAAGCTACGCGGGCGGCGCGCCGCTGACCACGCTCCTGATCCTCGGCGGGCTGTCGCGCAACAACCAGATTCGCATGATGGGCCGCGGCGTCGACGTGGTGATCGCCACGCCCGGCCGGCTGATCGACCTGATGGACGACCGGGCGATCAGGCTCGACGAGACCCGCTTCGTGGTGCTCGACGAGGCCGACCGCATGCTGGACATGGGGTTCATCCAGCCGGTGCGCCGGATCGTGGCGAGCCTGCACCCGCGCCGGCAGTCGGCGCTGTTCTCCGCGACCATGCCGCCGGAGGTCGCCGGCCTCGCCGAGAGCTTCCTGCGTGACCCGATCCGCGTCGCGGTGGCACCGCAGGCGACCACCATCGAGCGCATCGAGCAGCGGGTCGAGCTGGTTTCGACCGCCGAGAAGCGTGCGCGGCTGGCGGCGATCCTGAAGTCGCCGGAGGTCAAGCACACCATCGTCTTCGCCCGCACCAAGCGCGGCGCCGACCGGGTGGCGGAGAACCTGGTCAAGGACGGCATCGCCGCCGAGGTGATCCACGGCAACAAGGCGCAGAACGCCCGGCAGCGGGCGCTGAACCTGTTCCGCGCCGGTCAGGTCCGGGTGCTGGTCGCCACCGACATCGTCGCGCGCGGCATCGACGTGCCGGGCATCACCCACATTATCAACTATGACCTGCCCGACGAGCCGGAGAACTACGTGCACCGGATCGGCCGGACCGGGCGCAACGGCGCGGACGGCATCGCGATTACGCTCTGCGCGCCGGACGAGATCAAGAAGCTGCGCGCGGTGGAGAAGGCGGCGCGGCTGACGCTGCTGCCGCCGGTGGCGGGCGAGGCCCGCGCACCGGCTTCGGGCAAACCGTCCGGCAAGCCGGCGGCCCGACTGGCGCAGGACGCCCGCGCCCGGGCGCGCCGGCCGCGGCGGACCCAGCGCGCCGCCTGACGGCGCAGCCGGCGCGGCGCGTCAGGGGACGAGCCGCGTCACCCCGCCGCTCTGCACCACCTGGACGCGCTGGCCGAGCGCGAAGGCCGGCTGCGCCTGGATGACCGAGATCGTGCGGCCGCCGTCGAGTTCGACCAGCCATTCGGTCGACTGTTGCGTCGTCGCGGCGCCCGCGATCCGGTTGCCGGCCGCCGCGCCGGCGGTCGCGCCGACCACCGTCGCGATGTCGCGGCCGCGGCCGCCGCCGACCTCGCGGCCGAGCAAGCCGCCGGCCAGCCCGCCGCCGATAGTGCCAACCACCGAGGCCGGGGTGTTGCCGCCCTGAACCGTCACCGGCTGGCTGCCGACGATCGTGCCGAAGGTCACGGTCTGCGCCCGCTGCGCCTGGCTGGCGTTGACCACGTTGCCGCTGGTCGGCGGGTTGCAGGCGAGCAGCGCCGTCGCCGTCAGGACGAGGGCGGCGGCCTTGATCGGTCGGACGATGGTCATGGGTCGTGGTGTCCTGTTGCTTGGGCGCAGCGCCCGGGGAAATAGCGGTGTGCGAGTGTAGACCCGGATCGGCCGGGGCAAGTCAACACGAAGCGGCGAGGCAAGTTCCCGCGACGGCGGCATTCGCCGATTTCCGCCGGCGCGACAGGGGTCGGCCGGGGTCCGGCGGCCCGTCCGGGCCGAGTCCGGGCCGGGCGAACGCGGTTGACCGTGGTCGCGGAGAGGGCGATCGTGCCGCCCCGCGCCGCCACCTGCATCCGGAGCCCATCGATGACGCCGCTGAGCTGCTTCAAGGCCTACGACGTGCGGGGCCGACTGGGCGACGAACTGAACGCCGACGTCGCGCGGCGCATCGGGCAGGCCTTCGCCGGGGCGCTCGGCGCGCGCCGCGTCGTGGTCGGCCGCGACTGCCGGGCCTCGTCCGAGTCGCTGATGGAGGCCGTGGTGGAGGGGCTTACGGCGGCGGGCGCCGAGGTTCTCGATCTCGGGCTGTGCGGCACGGAGGAGATGTATTTCGCGACCTCGCATTTCGCCGCGGACGGCGGGATCGAGGTGACCGCGTCGCACAATCCGATCGACTACAACGGCATGAAGATGGTTCGCGCCGGCTCGGCGCCGCTCGATGCGGCTACGGGGCTGGCCGCGATCCGGGATCTGGCCGAGCGCGGCGACTTCGCGCCGGGGGCGCGCGGCGTCCGGCGTCCGGCAGAGGGCGCGCGCGAGGCCTATGTCGCGCGGGTGCTGTCGCTCGTCGACATCGCCGCGCTGCAGCCAATGCGGATTCTGGCCAACGCCGGGAACGGCGCCGCCGGCCCGACCTTCGACGCCATCGCGGCGTCGCTCGCCGCGCGGGGGGCGCCGCTCGCGTTCGAGCGGCTGCACCACGCGCCGGACGCGAGTTTCCCGAACGGCATCCCCAATCCGCTGCTGCCCGAGAACCAGCCGGCCACGTCCGCGGCGGTCGTGGCCGCGGGCGCGACGTTCGGCGCGGCCTGGGACGGCGACTTCGATCGCTGCTTCTTCTTCGACGCGACCGGGCGCTTCGTGCCGGGCGAATACGTCGTGGGTCTGCTCGCCGAAGTGTTCCTCGCCAAGGAGCCCGGGGCCGCGATCGTCCACGACCCGCGCGTCGTCTGGAACGTCCAGGACGTGATCGCGCGCGCCGGCGGACGCGCGGTTCAGGCGCGCACCGGCCACGCCTTCGTCAAGCAGGCGCTGCGCGACGCCGGCGCGGTCTACGGCGGCGAGATGTCGGCGCATCACTACTTCCGCGACTTCGTGTTCTGCGACAGCGGCATGATCCCGCTGCTGCTGATCGCCGAGTTGCTCGGCCGGCGGGGCGCGGGCCTCGGCGATCTGGTGGCCGCGCGCATGGCCGCGTTCCCGTCCTCGGGCGAGATCAACTTCCGGCTCGCCGATCCCGCGGCGGCGGTGGCGCGGGTGCGCGACGCGTTCGAGCCGGAGGCGCTGGCGCGCGACGAAACCGACGGACTCGGCCTCGCATTCGTCGACTGGCGGTTCAACCTGCGGTCCTCGAACACCGAGCCGCTGCTACGGCTGAACGTCGAGGCGCGCGGTGACGCCGGGCTGGTGGCCGAGGGCGTCGACCGGCTGCGCCGGCTGATCGAGCGTTGAGCGTCAGACCGCCAGCGGGTACGCCTTGGCTAGCCGGTCGAATGCCATCAGCTCGGCGATCAGCGCCGGCATCCGCTCGAGCGGGATCATGTTCGGCCCATCCGACGGCGCCGCGTCCGGATCGGGATGGGTCTCGATGAACACCGCGGCGACGCCGATCGCGACGGCGGCGCGGGCCATCACCGGCGCGAACTCGCGCTGGCCGCCGGAGGCGGCGCCGAGGCCGCCGGGCTGCTGCACCGAGTGGGTCGCGTCCATCACCACCGGATAGCCGGTCCGCGCCAGGATCGGCAGGCTGCGCATGTCCGCGACCAGCGCGTTGTAGCCGAACGAGCTGCCGCGTTCGGTGAGCAGGATGCGAGCGTTGCCGGTCGAGGCGATCTTGGCGGCGACATGCGCCATGTCCCAGGGCGCCAGGAACTGGCCCTTCTTGACGTTGATCGCCGCGCCGGTGCGGCCCGCGGCGAGCAGAAGGTCGGTCTGCCGAGACAGGAAGGCGGGGATCTGCAGCACGTCGACCGCCTCGGCGACCGGGGCGCAGTGCTCGGGCAGATGCACGTCGGTCAGCACAGGGCAGCCGATCTCGGCGCGCACCGCGGCGAGGACGCGCAGTCCTGCGTCCATGCCCATGCCGCGCTCGGCGCCGAGCGCGGTGCGGTGCTCCATGTCGTAGGAGCCCGAGAAGATCAGCCCGACCCCTTCGGCCGCGCAGGCCCGCGCGAGCGTCTCGGCGATCCGCAGGGCGTGGTCGCGGCCCTCGAGCTGGCAGGGGCCGGCGATCAGCGTCAGCGGGCGGTCGTTGGCGACGCAGAGCGCGCCGATCTCGACAGTCCGGGCTTCGGCCATGGCCCGCGCCTCCCCGCGCGCAGGGAGAGTTAGACCGGGCGGCCGTTTCGTGTAAAGCCAAGAGCGATGTGGTCCAGCCCCCCGGCACCACTCGACAGACCGGGCGAGGTCGCTCGGCTATGTGCGCGCACCTACCGGGCCTCGCCGCGGCCTCCGAGCACGCCTCGCCACGATACGGGAGAGCCGTCGGAGAAACCGGGGCAGCCGCTCAAGCTCGCGCCAAGCCTCAACGCTTTCGCGCAGGAGCGCTCCTTCCAGCCGCGCAAGCCGCGCGCGATCGACATTGAATAGGTCGTCGAAAGACGCCTCGGAGATGTCGAAATCCGGGCTTCGCCCGTCGACGGCCGCGTAGTCGACGCCACCAAACACCGTTCCGTAGCGATCGCGCAGCCACAGTAGGTCGGTCGTCGCCGCCCTGATCGCATCGGCAACCTCGGTTTTCAGAGTGGCGGGCGCCACAGCCCCGACCTCAGCCTCTGCCTTCGCGATGCCTTCGCGCAGGATGACGAGATCCTCCTGCAATACCTCGGAACCGATACCAGCGTTCCGCGCGTAGCGGTAGAGAACGGAAGCCGCCTCGGACGATAGGGATTCGTTGAGCCGCATCGTGGGGACACTGACCTCGCCGACGACGGGGCGAACGAACCGCTCAAGAAAATCGTTTACCACGTCGCCGCCGAACAGTTGATCCCGCTCGTAGGCGCAGACCGTAACCCGCCGTCCGAACCCACCCTCAACCGTAGGGATTTCCCGCTGGAGCCGCTCTCCGTCGATTGGCCGCAAGGGGCGACCCTGCTTCGCGCCCTGCTGCCTGCGAGAAGCATGGTGAGCGCCTGGTTCCCGGACATAAAGGACCAATTCGATGTCGTCTGAAAGCGTTTCAAGGCGATCCTTGAACGCCAGAAAGTCGCTTTCTACAGGCTTCTGAAAAAAATACTCGCTGCTTAATACCAAGACCTTGGGGGCACGCTCCGTAACTTGGTTCTCGATCGTTTCCCAGATCGCCACGGCCTCCGCGCGGGCGGCCCCGTAGTCGTCGCCGAAGGCCCGCCTTACGAAGTAGAGTTCACGTTCGGCCGGTCGAAAAAGAGGGGAAAGGAATCGGTGGTTCCCCCCCCACGACCACCGTCCGGGTACAAGACCGAATGCGCCGCGAGTGCAGATCGCGCTGCGTGAAGCGACGTCTGGATCGACGTCGTACCAGTCTTCGTCAGGCCCATGTGAACGACAATCTTCATGTGCGAGATGCTCCTCGTCGAGATTAGCCGCGAACGGGCAGCCGGCTTAAATTCCACCAATAGACACGGGCTACTTCCCTCCACAAGTGTTCACTATAAGCGGAACGCCGTCGCACGGAAGGGTGGCACGTGTTCATGCTTCAAGCGATCAAATCAGCCGAACGTGCGAGCCGCGGGCGTCGTGGTGTAAGTAGGGGACCGGCCGCGGCGCGGACGGCTCGGCGAGCAGCGCCTCGATCTCCGAGAGAACCACGCCGGTGATGAACGGCAGCGGCAGCCGCCGGGCGTCCGACAGCGTGATCCACTGCAGCGCGCGCAGCTCGTGGTCGACGGCGGCGAAGTCCATCGGGCCCGCGGCGAGCGCGCTCGCCTCGGCGAGAAAGAACCGCGCGTCGAAGCGCCGCGGCCTGCCCGGGGGGGTGACGGCGCGGAACACGAAGCGCAGGGCTTCGACGCGGGGCACGAGGCCGGCGGCGAGAAAGCCGGTCCAGGGCGGCGGCGCCGCGGCGGCGCGCGCGGGCGCGGAGGCGTCGGGACGGCCGAGGCGCAGGCCGGTCTCCTCCCAGAGCTCGCGGATCGCGGCGCGCGGCAGCGCCTGGGCGACCGACGGCGGCGTGTCGACCGCGAGCCTGCGGGCATCGTCGGGATCGATCGTGGCTGCGTCCGCCAGCTCATGGTCGGCCGCCTCGACCGCGCCGCCGGGAAAGACGAACATGTCCGGCATGAACGCGGCGGCCGAGCCGCGCTGGCCCATCAGCACCTGGCGCCGGGCGCCGTCCCGGCGCAGCAGCACGACGCTGGCGGCATCGCGCACCGTCGCCGTGCGCGGCTCAGGCGCTGCGGGCAAGGTCCGGTCGATCGGCGAAGCCGTGCATGCGCTTTGCCCACTGCACGCCGACGAAGGCGCCTTTCAACCGCGGCAGCAGCCAGAGCGACAGCGCGACGAACGCGGCGGAAAAGCCCAGCGCCATCACCCAGCCCTCCGGCCGCCACTCGATGAACACGAACAGCATCAACGGCGCCATCAGATGGCCCGTGATCAGGATCGTCGCCCAGGCGGGTCCGTCGTCCGCACGGTGGTGGTGCAACTCGGTTCCGCACCCGGGGCAGCGCGCCCGCACGTCGAGATAGCCGTTCATCAACGCCGCGGTCCCGCAGGCCGGGCAGCGCCGGCGCCAGCCCCGGACCACGGCGGAGCGCAGGTCGCGCGCATCTTCGGTCATGTGCTCCTCCTCGGCTCGCCGCACGCCACCATACGAGCCTGCACGAGGGATGCCCAGCGGCCGTGGCGCGCGGAGGTCGAGATCCCGCGACGGCGCGGACGGCCTAAGCGCCGATCCGCCGGCCATGCTCGAGGCGGTTGCCCGCCGGCCGCGGCGCTGGCCGCGTCAGCCCCGGATCGACGCGGCGTCCACCGGCGGGCCGAAAAAATGGCCCTGGACGAAGCTGCAGCCGGCGACGCGCAGGGCCGCGAGCTGGGCCTCGGTCTCAACGCCCTCGGCGACGGTGACGATGCCGAGCCGGCGCGCCAGGTCCAGCACGCTCATCACGATCGCTGCGGTTTCGAACTGGGCTAGGTCCTGCACGAACGAGCGGTCGATCTTGATCACGTCGAAGGTGAAGCGGCGCAGGTAGCCGAGCGAGGAATAGCCGGTCCCGAAGTCGTCGAGCGCGGTGCGGATCCCCCGGGCGCGCAGCCGAACGATCAACGGCGCCAGATCGGCCTTGTGCTCCATCAGCGAGGTCTCGGTGATCTCCAGGAACAGCCGCCGGGCGGGGAAGCCGGATGCCTCCAGCGCCGCGTCCAGCTCGGCTTCGAACTCCGGCCGCGCCAGCTGCACCGCCGAGACGTTGACCCAGAGGCAGATGTCCCCCGGCCAGGCGCTCGCGTCGGCGCAGGCCCGCGCCAGCACCCAGGCGCCGATCGGACCGATCAGCCGGGTCTCCTCGGCGACGCCGATGAACTCTTCGGGCGCGATCGGCCCGCGCTCGGGGTGGGACCAGCGCAGCAGCGCCTCATAGCCGACTGACACGCCGGTCACGGTGCGGATGACCGGCTGGTAGGTCAGCGCGAACTCGTTGCGCTCGAGCGCGGCGCGCAGGTCGAGCTCGAGCCGCTGGCGCGCCTCGACCTCGGCGGCCATCGCCGGCTCGAAGAACCGCCAGCCGTCGCGGCCACCGGCCTTGGCGCGGTAGAGCGCCACGTCCGCCGCCTTGATCAGCTCGGTCGGGTCGGCGCCGTCGCGCGGCGCGCGCGCGACGCCGACGCTGGCGCCGAGCCCGACCTCGCGGCCCTCGAGAGGCACCGGCGCGCGGACCGCCTCGAGGATCCGCTCGGCCAGAGCGGCCGCCTGCGCGGTCCCGGCCCCGGGCGCGAGCACGGCGAACTCGTCGCCGCCGAACCGCGCCACCACGCCCTCGTCCCCGATCAGGCCGGCGACCCGCGCCGCGAGCGCGCGCAGCAGCGCGTCGCCGGTGGGATGGCCCAGCGTGTCGTTGACGGCCTTGAAGCGGTCGAGATCGAACAGCAGGACCGCGAGCTCCGCGCCCTCGGACCGCGCCGCCAGCGCCGCGGCGACGCGGTCGGCGAAATGCTGGCGGTTGGGCAGGCCGGTCAGAGCGTCGTGCCGCGCCATGTGCGCGATGCGGTCCTCGGCGTGCTTGCGCGCGGTCGCCTCGATCACCGTGCCCTCGATCGCGACCATCGCCCCCGCGTCGTCGTGGACGGCCCAGGCGGTCTCGGAGACCCAGATGCGCTCGCGGGTCTTGTGGCGGTAGACCTCGGAGACGAAATCGGTCACCAGACCGTCGTCGCGCAGCCGGCGCAGGAACTCCTCCAGCCGGGCGGGATCGACGCTCCACTCCGCCGCCGGATCGACCACGGCGGCCAGCAGGTCCGCCTCGCTGTCGTAGCCGTTCATCCGCACCAGCGCCGCGTTCGCCCGCAGCGGTCGACCCTCCGGCGTGGCGCGGTAGATGCCCACGACCGAGTTCTCGAACAGTCGACGGTATTCGGCCTGCGCCCGCGCGATCTCGGCGTCGCGGCGGCGGCGCGCGGTCTGATCGGTGAAGGTGCGGACGAAACCGCCGTCCGGCAGCTTCGTGGTGCGGACCTCGAGCGTCCTGCCGTCGAAGGTCTCGCGCTCATAGACATGCACTTCGGGCAGGTCCTCGAGGTCGAGGATATAGGCGTTGATGCTCGAGTTCAGCGTTTCCAGCGAGATGGTTCCGGTCTCGTACTGGTAGTTCAGGATCTCCGGAAAGCTCGGCCGCGTCTCGATGAACGCCTCGGGCAGGCGCAGCAGTTCGGTCACGCGGCGGCTCAGGACCGGGACGCTCATGTCGGGCTCGACCACGAGCAGGCCCTGGTCCATGTGGTCGAGCGTGGTGCGCAGCAACTCGCGCTCGCGCTCCAGCCGCTCGTCGAAGGTCCGCGCCTCGCTCACGTCGAGCAGGATGCCCGACAGCGTGGTCCGCGGCCCGTCCCCGTCCGGCGGATCGGCCCGCAGGCGGGCCAGCACGTCGCGCCGCCCACCGTCGCGGCGGGTGATCGAGGCGGCGACCGAGACCTCCTCGCCGGTCTCCCAGCTGCGCGCGATCCCGCGGCGCAGTTCGGCCTGCGCCCGCTCGGGGAAGGCGGCCAACGCCATGGCGAGGCTCGGAGCCGGTTCGAATGGATCGAAGCCGTAGAGCTCGTAGACCTCCGGCGACCAATGAACGGCGCCGGTGGTCCGGTCGAGGCGGAAATGCCCGAAGCGCGCCAGCGCGCGGATGCCGATGTCCGCCTCGAGCGACATCGGCGGAGCGGCGGGTTGAGGCTCGACGCGCATCCGGAGTTCGCGGTCCCTGTAGGCCCTTCGCGCCTGGTCAGATTCGATCGCGTGGCGATCGTGCCCTGGCGGCGTCAATATCCGTTCCTCGGCAATCGCGAGGCTTTCACATTTGAAGGCGTGCGCCCAGCGAAGTTTGCCTCGAATGCGATCCGTTCGGGCCGCGACGCGCTCAGGCGGGAATGATCGCGCCGCGGTGGCGAATCACCCGCGAGGCGAGCGCATGGCCCGCCTCCAGGCATTCCCGCGGCAGCGCGCCGGTCAGCCGCGCCGCGAGATAGGCGCCATTGAAACTGTCGCCCGCCGCGGTGGTGTCGAGCGGGCGCCGCTCGGGCACGAAGTTCGGCACGGCTCCGTCCCAGCCGATCGCCCGTGGCCCCGCCGCGCCGCGTTTCAGCGCGCCGGCGCGCAGACCGCAGGCCCGGAGCCGCGCCAGCGCCGCCGTCTCGTCCGCGTCGCCCCACAGCGCGATCTCGTCGTCGAGCGAGGGCAGGCCGATGTCCGTGAGCCGCCACAGCGCGCCGATCTCGCGCCGCGCCGTCTCGGCGTCGGGCCACAGCCGCGGCCGATAGTTCGAATCGAACGCGACCCGCCCGCCCTCGGCGCGGTAGTCCGCGAGGAACGCGCGCAGGTCGCACCGCGCCGTCGCGCTCAGCACCGCGAGACTGATCCCCGACAGATAGACCAGATCGAAGCCTCGCAACCGCTCCGGCGTCACCCGGCAGGGCGGCTCGAACAACGTGCGCGCCGCCGAGGTCTCGCGCCAGTAGGCGAAGCTGCGCTCGCCGTCCGCGTCGAGACTGATGGCGTAGAGCCCCGGCGACCGGCCGGCCCGGCGTTCGATAAGGTCGGTCCGGAGCCCCTCGTCCGCGAGGAAGGCCGTCATGCGCGCCGAAAGCGCGTCGTCGCCGACGGCGCTGACGAAGGCCACCTCGACCGAAGCGCCCGCGCTGCGCCGCAGGTAGATCGCGACGTTCGCCGCGTCCCCGGCGAAGCCGATCCGCGCCGCGCCGCTGGCGTCGCCCTCCGCAGGCAGGGCGAGTTCGACCATGCATTCGCCGACACAGGCGACCGAAGTCATCGGCGATGCGCTTCGAGAAAGGCGCGTGCGTCCTCGGCGGTCTCGAAGATGTGCGGGGCGCCGCTGCGTTTCAGGGCGCGACCGAGCTTCATGCGGGTGAAGGCGGAACTCGAATAGCGCGTCACGTGACCGTAGAAGCGCGCTTCAAGCCCGGCGACCATCTCGGCATAGGCCGCCTCGACGTCCTCGTCGATCCGGGTGCCGTCGTAGTTGACGACGACGTCGACCGGCCGCGCCTGCCCTTCGCAGAGCTTCGCGACCTGCGCCTCGATGCGGGCGATCTCGTCGCGCGAGCGGATGCGCAGCTTCTCGAAATTGATGTAAAGACGGTTCTCGGCGTCGTCGCGCTGGATGCGGTCGGCGAGGTCGAGGTGCAGCAGATCGCGCTTCAGGTCCATCGGTTCGTCGCGGAAGATGCGGGGGTCCATCTCGGTGACTTCGGTCATCAGTGGGCGGAAGCCCATCTGCCCGACCCACAGCCTCACGAATTGCGCAGTGCTCTTGCTCAGAGGACGTGTATCCAGACGTCGGGTTCTCGAAGCTTCGGGCTCGCAATCAGCCCGCTCTGTCCGATTCGTGCCCTTCCACCGCCGCTGGAGACAGTGG
>JANOEW010000107.1:0-3221 GCA_031413475.1 Amaricoccus sp. | reverse complement strand
CGCCGCCGAGCCCGCGCCGATGCTCCTCGATGACGCCTGAGGCGCGCGCGGCGCTGCATCGGCGCTGCTTCGATCGGACGCCGCCGCCGTGGTCCGCCGCCGCCTTCGCGGCCGTGCTGGCGCAGCCGACCAGCTTCGTGTTCGACGCGCCCGACGGCTTCGCCCTCGGCCGGGCGGCGGCGGGCGAAGCGGAACTGCTCACGCTGGCGGTCGCGCCCGAAGCGCAGCGACGCGGGATCGGCCGCGCCCTGGTCGCCGGCTTCGAGGCCGCGGCGCAGGCGCGGGGCGCAGGCGCGGTCTATCTCCACGTCGCCGCGTCGAACGCGCCGGCGCGGGCGCTCTATGTGGCGCTCGGCTACCGCGAGGCCGGTCGGCGGCCCGGCTACTATGCGGCGCCGGGCGGACCCGCGGCGGACGCCATCCTAATGAAGAAGGCCCTGCCCGACCGGGACGAGAATGCGTGAGACCGCGGAAAACCCCATTGACCGGCTTCGGCCGTTAAGCCTTTATTGGGTCGCTGCTTTGGGTCGCACGGGGGGGCGCCGCGGCCCGAGGGTCGCGTGTGACGGGCTCCCGATGGCGCGGACCTTCCTTGGAGGATGCACATGACTTTCGCTAAGACCCTCGTCTCGGTGGCCGCGCTCGTCGCGGCCGCGGCGGCGGCCCAGGCCCAGGACGTCAATCCGGCGGTGATCTTCGATCTCGGCGGCAAGTTCGACCGCTCGTTCAACCAGGCCTCGTTCGAGGGCGCCGAGCGCTTCAAGGCCGAAACCGGCATCGAGTATCGCGAGTTCGAGCTGCAGTCCGACGCCCAGCGCGAACAGGCGCTGCGCCGCTTCGCCGAGCAGGGCCACAACCCGGTGGTGGTTGCAGGCTTCTCGAACGCGAGCGCCATGCAGACCGTCGCCGCCGAATTCCCCGAGACCCAGTTCGCGATCATCGACATGGTGGTAGATCTGCCGAACGTGCGCTCGGTTGTGTTCAACGAACACGAGGGCAGCTACCTCGTCGGCGTGCTGGCGGCGATGGCTTCGAAGACCGGCAAGGTCGGCTTCGTCGGCGGCATGGACATCCCGCTGATCCAGAAATTCGCCTGCGGCTACGTGCAGGGCGTCAAGGCGACCAACCCCGACGCCGAGGTGTTCCAGAACATGACCGGCACCACGGGGGCCGCCTGGAACGACCCGGTCAAGGGCGGCGAACTCGCCAAGAGCCAGATCGACCGCGGCGCCGACGTGGTCTACCACGCGGCGGGCGGCACCGGGATCGGCGTGCTGCAGGCGGCGGCTGACGCGGGCGCGCTCGGGATCGGGGTTGATTCCAATCAGAACTACATCCACCCGGGCCAGGTCCTGACCTCGATGCTCAAGCGCGTCGACGAGGCGGTGTTCGACGCGATGATGGACGCCAAGAATGGCGAATGGTCAGCCGGCATCGTGGTGATGGGCCTCGCCGAGAACGGCGTCGGCTACGCGGTCGACGAGAACAACAAAGCGCTGCTGACCCCGGAGATGATCGCCGCCGCCGAAGCCGCGCGCGAAAAGATCATCGCCGGCGAGATCGCCGTGCACGACTACACCACCGACGGCGCCTGCCCGGCGAGCTGAGCGGGGCGATGCCCGGCCCCGCCGCCCCCTCGCCCGGCCCGAGCCGGGCCGGGGCGCAGTTCGCCATCGAACTCGTCGGGGTCTCGAAGAGCTTCGGCCCGGTCCAGGCCAACAAGGACATCCACCTCGCGGTTCGGCGGGGCACGATCCACGGCATCGTCGGCGAGAACGGCGCCGGCAAGTCGACGCTGATGTCGATCCTCTACGGCTTCTACCACGCCGACGCTGGCGAGATCCGGGTGAATGGGGCCACGACGCGGATCCCCGACAGCCAGGCGGCGATCCGGGCCGGCATCGGCATGGTGCACCAGCACTTCATGCTGGTAGAGCCGTTCACCGTGCTCGAAAACATCGTGCTCGGGGCCGAAAGCGGCGCGCTGCTCGGACCCTCGCTCGACAAGGCCCGCGCCGAACTGGCCCGGCTCGAGCACGAATACGAACTCGAGGTCGACCCCGACGCGGTGGTGGGCGAGTTGTCGGTGGGTCTTCAGCAGCGCGTCGAGATTCTCAAGGCGCTCTACCGCCAGGCCGACATCCTGATCCTCGACGAGCCCACCGGGGTGCTGACGCCCGCCGAGGCGGACCACCTGTTCCGTATCCTCGGCTTCCTCAAGGATCAGGGCAAGACCATCATCCTGATCACCCACAAGCTGCGCGAAATCATGGCGATCACCGACGCGGTGAGCGTGATGCGCCGCGGCGAGATGGTCCGCACGCTGACGACCGCCGACACCAGCCCCGCCGAGATCGCCGAACTGATGGTCGGTCGCCGGGTGCTGCTGCGAGTCGAGAAGGGACCGTCGAAACCCGGGCCGGTGCTGCTCGAGGTCCGCGATCTCTCGCTGACCGACGCCAAGGGCGTCGCGCGGCTGAAATCGGTCAGCTTCGACGTGCGGGCGGGCGAGATCCTCGGCGTCGCGGGCGTCGCCGGCAACGGCCAGTCGGAGCTGCTCGAAGCGCTGGCGGGCTACGCCCCCGCCACCTCCGGCGAGGTGCGCTTCAAGGGTCGGGCGCTCGATCTGTCCAGTTCCGCCAACGCCGACGACCGCCGCGACGCCGGCATCGGCCACGTGCCCGAGGACCGCCACCGCCGCGGCCTGGTCATGCCCTTCGCGGAATGGGAGAATTCCTGCTTCGGTCACCACCGCGAGGGCCGGCTGCGAGGCCCGCTGGCGACGCTCAACCGCGACGCGATCCGCGACCTCGCCCGCCAGGGCATCGAACGCTTCGACATCCGCCCGCCGTCCTGCGACCTCAAGACCGCCAACTTCTCCGGCGGCAACCAGCAGAAGATCGTGCTCGCCCGCGAGATCGAACGTGACCCCGAGGTGCTGCTGATCGGCCAGCCCACCCGGGGCGTCGATATCGGCGCCATCGAGTTCATCCACCAGCAGATCGTCGCGCTGCGCGACCGCGGCAAGGCGATTATCCTGGTGTCGGTCGAGCTCGACGAAATTCAGGCGCTCAGCGACCGCATCATCGTGATGTTCGACGGCGCCGTCTCTGGCGAACGCACCGCATCCGACACCGACGAGCGCGAGCTCGGCCTGCTGATGGCCGGCATCGATCCCGCAAAGGGACGCGCGGCGTGAACTCCGCGCTCCCCCGCTGGGC
>JANOEW010000106.1:0-18032 GCA_031413475.1 Amaricoccus sp. | reverse complement strand
CGGGAGCCGCGGCCGAGCTGGCGGCGCGGCGCGCGGGCGCGGCCTTCGCCGACGCGCAGCGGTTCTGGGCGGCGCGGTTTCGCGACGAGCTCGGCCGCACCCTGGCGCCGGCGGCGCTGCGCTATTTCTCGCGGGCGACGGCCAGCCCCTGCGCCGGCGCGTCGGTCGCCGCCGGACCGTTCTACTGCGCGCAGGATCGGGTGGCGGCGATGGACCTCGCGGCGCTCGACGGTCTGGGGGCGCGGCTCAGGCACGACGCGGAGCGGGGCGCGGCGCTGTTCGTGGGTCGGGTGGCGGCGGCGCACGCACAGGTCGAACTCGGCGTGCCGGCCGACGCGCCGGCGCGGGCGCGCGCCGAGCAGGGCGACTGTCTGGCCGGCGTCTGGGCGCATCACGCCGCGGCGGGGCTCGGGGCGGTGACGCCCGATCTCTACGGCCGCATGCTCGAGGCGGCGCACGCGGCGGCGACCGCCGCCGCTGTAGCCGGCCCCGCCTGGCGCGACGCCGCGCTGTTCGCGCCGGGGGCGCAGGGCGCCCGACGCGCGGCGTTCGCGCGCGGCCTCGCCGCCGGGACGATCGCCGCCTGTCCGTTCGCGGCCTGAACCGGCGGCGCGAACCCGCGACTGACGCTGCGGCAGCCTGCGCCGGTCCGGCGAATCACGCCTCGAGACGCCCGGAGCCGGGCTGGTCCTTCGCAGCGCGACGCAACCTGTAGGCGGCGAACTGCTGGTCGGCGAGCACGCCGATCAGGATCACCGAGCCCATGACGGCGAAGTTGAGCGAGCTCGGGATGCCGAGCAGGTTGACGAGGTTCTGCAGCACTTGCAGCAGCACCGCGCCCAGCACCACGCCGATGATCGAGCCCTCGCCGCCACGCAGGGAAAAGCCGCCGAGCACCGCCGCGGCGATCGCGTAGAGCTCGTAGAAGTTGCCGTGCGACGAGGGCGAGATCGAGCGGGTGTACATCGCAAAGTAGATCGCGGCGATCGCGGTCAGCACGATGCAGATCACGTAGGCGGCCACGATGACCTGTCCGGTCGGAACGCCGGCATAGCGGGCGGCTTCCTCGTTCTTGCCGACGGCGAAGAGGTGGCGCCCAAACACCGACCGGTGCAGCACCACCCACATGATCGCCGCCACGATCAGCATCGCCACGAACGAATGCGGCACGCCGAAGCTGCGCCCGGTGGTCAGCCACTCCAGCCAGGGGAACTCCTGGCCGAAGCCGAAGCCTGCGGTGCCGTCGGCGGTGTAGAACCGGGCGACGCCGCGGTAGATCAGCAGACCGCACAGCGTGACGATGAACGGCTGCATGTTCATCCGGGTGATCAGCAGGCCGTGGGTGAGGCCGATCAGCACGCCCAAGGCCAGCATCAGCAGCGCCGCCGCCGGCCATGGCACGCCGAAGTTGGCGATCAGGTCGACGAACAGCACCCCGAGCAGCGCGATGACCGAGCCGACCGAAAGCTCGATGCCGCCAGTGATGATCACGAAACCCTGGCCGATGGCGAAGAGGCCGAACAGGCCCACCAGATTGGCGGTGTTGGCGAGGTTGACCGGCGAGAGGAAGCGCGGGTTGATCAGGGCGACCACGGCGCCGACGACCAGGATGAGCACCAGGAGGCCGAGGTCTTTCTTCTGCATCGTCCCTCGAACTCAGTGCAGGGACTGGCCGACCGCCAGTTGCAGGACACTCTGCTCGGAAAACTCCGGCCGCGCCAGCGTGCCGCTGATCCGGCCCTCGTGCATCACCGCGATGCGGTCGCTGACGCCGATGACCTCCACCATGTCGCTGGAGATCATCAGGATGCCGACGCCGGCGTCGGCGAGCCCGCGCAGGATGTCGTAGATCACGCGCTTGGCGCCGACGTCGATGCCGCGGGTCGGCTCGTCGAAGATGATCGCCCTCGGTCGCATCGACAGCCAGCGTCCCAGCACGACCTTCTGCTGGTTTCCGCCCGACAGCGACAGCGCCTCGACGTCGACGCCCGGCGCCCGGATGTTCAGCCGCCGCCGCTGATCCTCGGCCAGCCGCGTCTCGGCGTCGCGCGCGACGAGGCCGCGCCGGGCGAGCCCGGGCAACTGCGCCAGACCGATGTTGCCGCAGATCGACAGGTCGAGGATCACGCCGCTGCGCTTGCGGTCTTCGGGCACGAGGTAGATGCCCCGGGCGACGGCGTCGCGCGGCGAGGCGATCGCGACCAAATGGCCATCGAGCCGGATCTCGCCGCCGAGGCCGCGGTCGATGCCGAAAACGACGCGCGCAAGTTCGGTTCGTCCGGCCCCGATCAGCCCCGCGAGGCCGAGGATCTCGCCGCGGCGCACCGCGAGGTCGACGCCGTGGCCCGGATAGGCGGAGGTGCGCAGACCGCGCAGGTCGAGCACGGGATCGCCCGCTGCGGCGGCGGGCGGGCGGTAGAGCGTCTTCAGGTCGCGACCGATCATGTGGCGGATCATCGCCGCCGGGGTGATCGCGTCCTTGTCGAGCCGCGCCACGACCTTGCCGTCGCGGAGCACGACGACACGATCGGCGCAGGCCTTCACCTCGTTCAGCCGATGCGAGATGAAGATGGTGCTGACGCCCTGCGCCTTGAGATCGGCGATCACTTTCAGCAGCC
Source organism: Amaricoccus sp. (assembly GCA_031413475.1). Classification (GTDB taxonomy): domain Bacteria; phylum Pseudomonadota; class Alphaproteobacteria; order Rhodobacterales; family Rhodobacteraceae; genus Amaricoccus. Next base: position 15,414 of record JANOEW010000106.1, on the reverse strand, counting down.
GCTCGGTCTCGCTCAGCGTCAGGCTCGAGGTCGGCTCGTCCATGATCACCACGCGGCTGTCGAACGACAGGGCCTTGGCGATCTCCAGCAGCTGCCGCTGGGCGAGGGCGAGCGTCGCGACCGGCGTCTCAGGTCCGAAGTCCGCGCCCAGACGCGCCAGCAGCGGCTCGGCCTCGCGGATCATGCGGCGGCGATCCATCAGGCGCAGCGGGCCGCGCCGGCGCGGTTCGCGGCCGATGAAGACGTTGCCCGCGGCGTCGAGGTTGTCGAAGAGGTTGAGTTCCTGGTGGACGAAGGCGATGCCGGCGGCGAGCGCCGCGGTCACGGTCATCGCGGCGCGCTCGGCGCCGTCGACCCGGATCATGCCGGAGGTCGGCGCGGTGACGCCGCCGAGCACCTTCATCAGCGTCGACTTGCCGGCGCCGTTCTCGCCGACGAGGCCGATGACCTCACCCGCAGCGATCGACAGATCGACGCCGTCGAGCGCGACCACGCCCGGGTAGACCTTGCTGATCGCGCACAGCTCCAGGAAAGGCTGGGGCATGGGGGACTGCGGCCTCGTTCGGCGGGCGGAGCGGCGCAAAGAGAGACGCCGGCGCGAGCGCCGGCGTCGAGGTGGCGCGGGCCGCGCGGCGTCAGCCCGCGAGCGCCGCCTTCAGGTCGGCCTCGAACTGGTCGACGTTGCCCTTGTCGATCACCTTGGTCGGGACGATGATCAGCCCGTCTTCGGGAATCATGGACTTGTCGCCGCCGAGGTATTGCGCCATCAGCTTCATGCCCTGATAGCCCCATTCGAACGGCTGCTGCACCACTGTTCCCGCGAACGAGCCGTCGCGCACCGCGCCGAGGGTGATCGGATCCTCGTCGAACGCAATGACCGTGATCGCGCCGAGCTTGCCCGCCGCCTGCAACGCCTCGAAGATCTTCGGCGGGTTGTAGGAGTAGAAGCCCACCATGCAGGTGATCTCGGGGTTGGCCGCCAGCACGTCGTCGACGTTCTGCCGGGCCTTGGCGAAATCGACGTCGTCGCCGCGCACGTCGACCAGCTCGATCGTGCTGCCCTCGACCGCCTGCCGGAAGCCCGCGATGCGCTCGACGGCGTTGTCGGCCCCGAGGAAGCCGACGAAGCCCATGCACTTGGCCCCGTCGGGCAGCGCCTTCAGCGCGATCTCGCCGGCCTGCACCCCGGCGTCGGTGTTCGACGAGCCGATGTAGGCGATGCGGTCGCTGTCGGGCGCGTCGCTGTCGGTGGTGAACAGCGGCACCTGGGCCGCGATGCGGTTGAACGCCTCGGTCGAGGTCTTGGGGTCGACCGAGGAGATCATGATCGCGTCGGTGCCCGCGGCGACGAGGTCGTCCATCAGCGCGTTTTGCAGCGCCGCGGTGCCCTGGGCGGGGTAGCGGAACTGCAGCTCGAAGTCGGGCAGTTCGCCCTGGGCCTTCGCCACGCCGGCCTCGGCCAGCTTCCAGAAATCCGAGGCCGCGTTGACGACGAAGGCGAGCTGCTGTTTCTCTTGGGCCTGGGCGACCGCGCCGGACAGCGCGACCGCCACGGCGATGCCCGTGGTCAGAAATCGTTGCATGGTTCCTCCCGAACGTCTGGTTCTGCCGCCCTCGTTGGGGCGATCGACGGCCACGCTCGGATGTGCCGGCGTGGCGACGCCATGCTAGTGGCATCGACGCCGTTCGCGCAAACGCAAAACAACGCGCCGATGCAGGCGGATCCGGCTTGGTCGACCCCGGCAAGCGGTCGCGCGCCCCCGACGGGCCGGCATAGCCGGGTCCGGCGGAAGCAAGTGACGTCGCGTAAGGTTGACGTGAGCGTCAGCTTTTCTGCTTGCTTTGCTGCGGCCGCGCGGCCATCTTTCGCCGCGAAGGAAGTCGGCGGGGGCGGACTGTGACCGAATCCTCATGGTCAATCGGCGAGATGTGCGCCGAGTTTGGCGTCACCCCGCGCGCGCTTCGGTTCTATGAAGCGATGGAGCTGGTGTTCCCGATCCGCGAAGGCCAGAAGCGGCTGTTCACCAAGCGCTGCCGCGCACGGCTGAAGCTGATCCTGCAGGGCAAGCGCTTCGGGTTCAGCCTCGAGGACATTCGCCAGCTGCTGAACCTCTACGACATCGGCGACCAGCAGGTCACCCAGCTCGCCCGGACCTTCTCGATCGGTCAGGAGCGGCTCCACGCGATGGAGGCGCAGCGCGACGAACTGACTTTGGCGATTGCCGACCTAAAACAACAGCTTACTTGGGGGGAGCAGGTTCTCGCCAGGAGCGGCGTGCGCCTCGCCGCCGAATAGACGCAGCCTCATACCGGAGACCGACATGGCCGCCTACGCCCCGCCGCTGCGCGACCTCGACTTCGTGCTGCACGACGTGCTGCGCGTGAGCGAGATGCCGATACCTGGCTATGACGAGCTGGACCGCGACACCACCGGCGCGGTGCTGGAGGAGGCGGGCAAGATCGCGCGCGACGTGCTGGCGCCGCTGAACGCCGTCGGCGACCGCGAGGGCTGCCGGCTGGAGAACGGGGTCGTTCGCACGCCCGAGGGCTTCAAGGCGGCCTACGACACGGTGGCGGAGGGCGGGTGGATCGGACTCGACCTCGACCCGGACTACGGCGGGCAGGGCATGCCGCACATGCTGAACACCGCGGTGGGGACGATCCACGCCGCGGCGAACATGGCGCTGAACATGTACTGGGGGCTGACGCACGGGGCGTACAACGCGATCCACGAGCATGGCAGCGCTGAGCAGAAGGCGACCTGGCTGCCGAAGATGGTGTCGGGCGAGTGGTCGGCGACGATGAACCTGACGGAGCCGCATTGCGGGACCGATCTGGGGCTGTTGCGGACCAAGGCGGAGCCGCAGGGGGACGGCAGTTACCGCGTGACGGGTCAGAAGATCTTCATCTCGTCGGGCGAGCACGACATGACGTCGAACATCGTCCACCTGGTTCTGGCGAAGATCCCCGGTGGGCCGGCGGGTGTGAAGGGGATCAGCCTGTTCGTGGTGCCGAAGTTTCTGGTCAAGGACGACGGCGCGCTGGGCGCACGCAATTCCCTCTCCTGCGGCAAGATCGAGGAGAAGATGGGCATCCACGGCAACTCGACCTGCGTGATGAACTACGACGGGGCGACCGGCTGGCTGGTCGGCGAGGAGCACAAGGGCCTGCGCGCCATGTTCACCATGATGAACGAGGCCCGGCTGGCGGTCGGCGTGCAGGGGCTGGCGCAGGCGGACGCGGCGTATCAGGTGGCGGCGGCCTACGCGCGGGACCGGCTGCAGGGGCGGGCGGTGACCGGGGCGGAGAACCCGGAGGGGCCGGCGGACCCGCTGATCGTGCATCCCGACGTGCGGCGGGCGCTGATGGATCAGAAGGCGTTCGTCGAGGGCGGGCGGGCGTTCGTGCTGTGGGCCTGCACGTATATCGACGCCTATCAGCGCGGCGGCGACGAGGCGGCTGACGGGCTGGTGTCGCTGCTGACCCCGGTGGTGAAGGGGTTCCTGACCGACAAGGGCTTCGAGAGTGCGGTGCAGGCGCAGCAGATGCTGGGCGGGCACGGGTATATCGAGGAATGGGGCGTCAGCCAGTTCGTGCGGGATGCGCGGATCGCGATGATCTACGAGGGCGCGAACGGGGTGCAGGCGCTCGATCTGGTGGGGCGCAAGCTGGGCCAGGACGGCGGCAAGCACGTGATGGCGTTCTTCGAGCTGGTGAAGGTCTTCATCAAGGAGAACGAGGGCGACGCGCGGCTGAAGGCGGGGTTCGTCGACCCGCTGAAGGCGGCGTCGAAGGATCTGCAGGCGGCGGCGATGTTCTTCGTGCAGAACATGAAGAGCCCGAACGCGGCGCTGGCGGGGTCGACCGACTTCCTGCACCTGTTCGGGCACGTCTGCCTGGGGTACATGTGGGCGCGGATGGCCAAGGCGGCGCTGGAGGGGGAAGAGGACTTCCACCACGCCAAGGTCGCGACGGGGCGGTACTACATGGCCCGGCTGCTGCCGGCGACGGCGCTGCATCTGGCGCGCATTCAGTCGGGCGCGGAGCCGGTGATGGCGCTGCCGGCGGAGGCGTTCTGAGGGAGGCACGGCGCGTCCGAGCTCGGACGCCCATCAAGTATATGATTTAAATAGATAAAAAAGTTAACGGCGCGCGGATGGACGCACGCGTCGGCTGACCGGGGGGACCGCCATGGCCGAGTACCAGCTCCATTGCTTCGCCCAGTCGGGCAACGCCTACAAGACGGCGCTGTTGCTGGCGCTGAACGAGGCCGACTGGGAGCCGGTGTTCGTGGACTTCTTCAACGGCGCGACGCGTACGCCAGAGTATCGGGCGATCAACGAGATGGGCGAGGTGCCGGTGCTGGAGCACGGCGAGGTCAGGCTCAGCCAGTCGGGGGTGATCCTCGACTATCTGGCGCAGCGGTTTCGCGACTTCGGGCCGCAGTCGGAGGCGGATCGGCGCGAGGTGCTGCGCTGGACGCTGTGGGACAACCACAAGCTGACGTCCTATATCGCGACGCTGCGGTTCAACATGGCGTTCATGCCGGAGGCGAAGCGCGACGCGGCGGTGATCGGCTTTCTCGACGGGCGGGCGAAGTCGGCTCTGCGGGTGCTGGAGGCGCATCTGGAAGGGCGGGACTGGATCGTGGGCGACCGGCCGACGACGGCGGACCTGTCCTGCGTGGGCTATCTCTACTTCGACGACGAGTTCGGCATGGACATGGCCGCGCATCCCAACATCGCCCGCTGGCGCGACGGGATCGCGGCGCTACCGGGCTGGGTCCACCCCTACGCACTAATGCCGGGGCATCCGCTGCCCGACGCCGCCTGACCGGAGGACACGATGACCGAGGCCTACATCTATGACGCGATCCGCACGCCGCGCGGCAAGGGGCGCGCCGACGGGAGCCTGCACGAGGTGACCGCGGTGCGGCTGTCGGCGGTGGCGCTGAACGCGCTGAAGGCGCGCAGCGGCCTGCCGGAGAACGCGGTCGAGGACGTGATCTGGGGCAACGCCACCCAGGTCGCCGAGCAGGGCGGGTGTCTGGCGCGGTCGGCGGTGCTGGCCTCGGAGCTGGGCGAGCGAATTCCGGGGCTGTCGATCAACCGGTTCTGCGCCAGCGGGCTCGAGGCGGTGAACCTCGCGGCGAACCAGGTGAAGGCTGGCGCGGGCGACGGATATGTCGCGGGCGGGGTCGAGATGATGAGCCGGGTGCCGATGGGCTCGGACGGGGCGGCGATCGCGGTCGATCCGTCGCTGGCGCTGCGGACGTATTTCGTGCCGCAGGGGATTTCGGCGGACATCATCGCCACCGAGTACGGGTTTTCGCGCGACGACTGCGACCTGCTGGCGGTCGAGAGCCAGAAGCGGGCGGCTGCGGCCTGGGCGGAGGGGCGGTTCGGGCGCTCCGTGGTGCCGGTGGCGGACGTGAACGGCCTCGCGATCCTGGAGCGCGACGAATACCTGCGGCCGGAGACCAACATGCAGTCGCTCGGGGCGCTGAAGCCCGCATTCAAGGACATGGGCGAGACAATGCCCGGCTTCGACGCGGTGGCGATCCTGAAGTATCCGCATCTGGAGCGGATCGAGCACGTGCATCATGCGGGCAACTCGAGCGGGATCGTCGACGGGGCGGCGGCGGTGCTGATCGGGTCGAAGGCGTTCGGCGAGGCGCACGGGCTGACGCCCCGGGCGCGGGTGCGGGCGACGGCGAAAGTCGGGACCGACCCGACGATCATGCTGACCGGCCCGGTGCCGGCGACCGAGCGGGTGCTGCGCGCGGCGGGGATGGCGATCGGGGACGTCGATCTGTTCGAGGTGAACGAGGCGTTCGCGTCGGTGGTGCTGCGGTTCCTGCAGGCGTTCGAGGTCGACCCAGGGCGGGTGAACGTCAACGGCGGCGGCATCGCCATGGGGCATCCGCTCGGGGCCACGGGGGCGATGATCCTTGGGACGCTGCTCGACGAGATGGAGCGGACGGGCAAGGGCGTGGGACTCGCGACTTTGTGCGTCGCGTCCGGCATGGGGGCGGCGACTATCATCGAGCGGGTGTGACTCGTGCGAGAACGTTCTCCCTTCCACCGGAGGTCCGTCCTGACTTCGGACCGAGACGGCGAGGCCCCGGTGGGGCCTCGCCCGGTCCGTCGCCTGGAGCCCGTGGCGGAAGGTGAGAGGGGTTCGGCCTGGACCGACGCGCGCAATCGGGGAGCGCCTGCCCGGCTGGCGCGGACTCGCGCCTGCCCCGGGCGGGCAGGCGCGGCCCGATTTGTCGACGGACAAATCGGGCGGGAACGCGGCAGCGGTTCGCCTCGTCCGGAAGGACGCCGAACTGATCACCCGGAGGCCGAATGATGCCGAAGCTCGACCTCGCGGCGGCGCCGGTCAAGACCGGGTCGATCTATCCCGAGCCCTGGGCCAGCGAGATGGCGGGCCGGTCGTCGCTGCGGCTGGGCGAGGCGGGCGGGTTGACGCAGTTCGGGGTGAACCTGGTGCGGCTCGCGCCGGGGGCGAAGTCGTCGCTGCGGCACTGGCACGCGAAGGAGGACGAATTCGTGTGGGTGGTCTCGGGCGAGCTGACGCTGATGCAGGACGCGGGCGAAACGGCGATGCAGCCGGGCGATTGCGCGGCTTTTCCGGCGGGGGTGGCGGACGGGCATCAGTTGGTGAACCGGAGCGGCGCGGAGGCGTCGTTTCTGGTGGTGGGGACGAAGGCGCGGGACGAGGTGGCGCACTACTCCGACGTGGACTTGCGGCTGGAGATGCGGGACGGGCGGGCCGAGTTCACCCGGCGCGACGGGTCGGCGCTCTGATGCCCAAGGTCCCGATCCCCGACTGGACCGAGACGGGCGAATACGTGCATCCCGCGATCGGGGCGCGGCTGCCGCCGTATGCGTATCGGGCGATCGGGGACGCCGGCGGGCTGACGCAGTTCCGGGCGCATCTGGAGCGGCTGCCGCCGGGGGCGCGGTCGAGCCTGCGGCACTGGCACGCGGGCGAGGACGAGATGGTCTACGTGCTCGAGGGGCGGGTGACGCTGGTCGAGGACGCCGAGACCGAGCTTGGGCCGGGCGATGCGGCAGCCTGGGCGGCGGGCGATCCGGTGGGGCATTGCCTGGAGAACCGCGGCGACGCGCCGGCGGTGTATCTGGTGGTGGGGACGCGGGCGGCGCGCGACGTGGTGCGCTATCCCGACGACGATCTGGTCACGACCCGCGACGGCGCGAAGCGGCGCTATGCGCGGGCGGACGGCACGCTGATCATGGAGACCTGAGCATGGCGATATTCGGCTACGACGTGGACGCGGACGGGGTGGCGACGATCGCCTGGGACCTGCCGGGCAAGTCGATGAACGTGCTGACCGAGGAGGGGATCGTCGAGCTGGGCGCCGCGGTGGATCGGGCGCTGGGCGATGCGGCGGTGAAGGGGGTGGTGATCACCTCGGCCAAGGCGGATTTCGCGGGGGGGATGGATCTCAACGTCATCGCGCGGATGAAGGAGGCGGCGGGGGCCGATCCCGCAAAGGGCGTGTTCGACGGGGTGATGGCGCTGCATGCGCTGCTGCGCAAGATCGAGCGGGCGGGGATGGACCCGAAGTCGCTGAAGGGCGGCAAACCGGTGGCCTGGGCCAATCCGGGGCTGTCGGCGGGGATCGGGACCGAGATCGGGCTCGCCTGCCACCGGCGGTTCATGGCCGAGGGCAAGGGCCGCGTGGGGCTGCCGGAGATCCTGGTGGGGATCTTTCCGGGCTCGGGAGGGACGACGCGGCTGACGCGGATGATGGGGGTGATGGCGGCGGCGCCGCTGCTGCTCGAGGGCAAGATGCTGGAGGCCAAGGCGGCGAAGGCGGCGGGGCTGGTCGACGAGGTGACGCCGCCCGAGGGACTGCTGGCGGCGGCGAAGGCGTGGGTGCTGGGCGCGACGGACGCGGACATCGTGAAGCCGTGGGACGCGAAGGGGTACAAGTATCCCGGCGGGGCGCCGTATCAGCCGGCGGGATTCATGACGTTCGTGGGCGCGAGCGCCATGGTGCACGGCAAGACGCAAGGGGTGTATCCCGCGGCGAAGGCGATGCTGTCGGCGATCTACGAGGGGGCGCTGGTGCCGTTCGACACGGCGCTGCGGATCGAGGCGCGGTGGTTCACGCAGGTGCTGATGAACCCGTCGTCGGGGGCGATGATCCGGTCGCTGTTCCTCAACAAGCAGGCGCTGGAGAAGGGCGCAAACCGGCCGGAGGCGCCGGACCAGCGGGTGAAGAAGCTCGGGGTGATCGGCGCGGGGATGATGGGCGCGGGCGTGGCCTATGTGGCGGCGCAGGCGGGGATCGAGGTGGTGCTGATCGACCGCGACCAGGCGGCGGCGGACAAGGGGCGGGCGCATGCGGAGGGGCTGCTGGCGGAGGGGGTGAAGCGCAAGCGCGCAACCGAGGCGCAGGCGGCCGAGACGCTGGCGCGGATCGCGGCGACGCCGGACTATGCGGCGCTGGAAGGGTGCGACCTTGTGGTGGAGGCGGTGTTCGAGGACCCAGGCGTTAAGGCCGAGACGACGCGGCGGGCGGAGCAGTATTTGCCGGCGGACGCGATCTTCGCGACGAATACCTCGACGCTGCCGATCGGCGAGCTGGCGAAGGCCTCGCGCGATCCGGGGCAGTTCATCGGCATCCATTTCTTCTCTCCGGTGCACAAGATGGCGCTGGTGGAGATCATCCGGGGCGCCGCGACCGGGGATCGGGCGGTGGCGAAGGCGCTGGATTTCGTCCGGCAGATCCGGAAGACGCCGATCGTGGTCAACGACGCGCGGTTCTTCTTCGCCAACCGCTGCATCATCCCCTACATCAACGAGGGGGTGCGCATGGTCGCCGAGGGGGTCGAGCCGGCGCTGATCGAGAACGCGGCGCGGCAGCTCGGCTTTCCGCTCGGGCCGTTGCAGCTGGTGGACGAGACTTCGGTCGACCTCGGGGTGCGGATCGCCAAGGCGACGCGGGCGGCGATGGGGGGCGCCTATCCCGAGAGCCCGGCGGACGACGTGCTGTTTGCGATGTTCGATGCGGGCCGGCTCGGGCGCAAGTCGAACGCGGGCTTCTACGCCTATGACGAGAAGGGCAAGCGGCAGGGGCTGTGGCCCGAGCTGCGCGACCGCTGGCCGGTGCGCGCCGACCAGCCGTCGCCGACCGAGGTGCAGCACCGGCTGGCGATGATCCAGACGCTGGAGGCGGTGCGGGCGCTGGAAGAGGGCGTGCTGACGGATATTCGCGAGGGCGACGTCGGCGCGATCCTGGGCTGGGGCTTCATGCCGTGGTCCGGCGGGCCGTTCGGCTGGCTCGACATTCTCGGGGCCGGGCGGGCGGTGGAGATCGCCGATGGGCTCGCAGCGGCGCACGGGGACCGCTTCGCGCCGCCGGCGTTGCTGCGCGAGATGGCGGCGCGGGGGGAGAGCTTTTACGGACCCGCCACTGCCGCGGCGGCGTGAAGCCGCCCGACGAGGCCGCCCGGTCGCCGGGAGGCGACGGCGGCGGTGGTCCCGGAGCGGCGCGGCAGGCTACTCGCCGGCCGAACCGGCGGGCGCGCCGACGGGCCGGCTGCCTACGGCGGCGATGATCGTGCCGGCGGCGGCGATCATCGCGATGCCGGCGAAGTCGACCGGGGCGAGCGCCTCGCCCCACAGGACCCAGGCCCAGAAGCTCGCGGTCAGCAGGTAGCTGTATTCGAAGACCGCGAGCGCGGCGGTGTCGCCCGACTGATAGCCGCGCGCGAGCAGGCCGACCGCGAGCAGCGCACCCGCCGCCTGCACGAAGACCCAGAACACCAGGCCGGTCGTGGGGGCGCGCCAGGGCGCGGTCAGGAACGGCGCCGCCTCGACCCAGGCCGCCGGCGCCGGCGCGGCCTCGAGCAGCGCCAGCGCTGCGGCGCCGGCGAGGGCGAGCCCGCCGAAGAAGGTCGCAAGCAGCGCCCCGACCGGCTCGTCGGCGCACCATTCCCGGGTGAGCAGGTTGGAGAGGCCGTAGAGCGCGCCGGCCGCCACCGGCATCAGGACGAGCGGCGAGAGGTTCGAGGGGTCCGGGCGCAGCATCACCAGCACGCCGGCGAAGCCGAGGGCGACGGCGAGCGCGCGGCGCGGCCCGATGCGGTGGCCGAAGGCCGCGGCGGCGAACAGCAGCACCCAGATCGGCGCGGTGAACAGCGCCGCCGCCGCCTGGGCGATCGGCATCATCGGCAGCGCGCCGAAGTAGAGCAGCATCGCGAGGGTCTGCGCCGCGGACCGGGCCGCGACCGGGCCGAACCGCCGGGGCCGCAGACCGAGGCCGAGCGCCGCCGCGGCCAGCGCAAGCATCGGCAGGGCCATGGCGCTGCGCATCAGGTGGAACTGCCAGAGCCCGGCCGCGTCGGTGATCAGGCGCACGAAGTTGTCAACGATCCCGAGCACGGCCATGCCGCCGAGGATCATCGCCGCGCCAAAGGCCGTCGAGCGCGTCGCCGATCGCATTGCCCCTCGCGCGCCGGCCCTGCGCCGACGCTACTTGGATATCCGCTCGGCCGGCCCCGCCCAAGGGGGAATCGCCGGCGGGTCGGCGGGCGCCGATGACAAGCGGCGCGGCGCGGGCTAAGGAGCGCGCGCCACCCTCGTGTCGATCCGGAGCCGCAGACCGAGCCATGACCGCGCTGGAGAAATACGTCCGCCTCGAGGCGCTCGGCCAGTGGCGGGAGGGCCCGGCCGCCGCGCCGCGCGAGGTGGTGGTCAGCTTCGGCGACGCCACGCTGCTGCTGACCGACATGGGCGAGCGGCCGCTGGGGCACTGGGCGCTGGCCGGCGTCCAGGCGATCGGGCACGACGGGCCGATGACGATCTTCGCCATGACCCGCGACGGCGCGGAGACGCTGGCGATCAGGGACGCCGACATGGTCGAGGCGATCGCCGCGGTCAGCCGGGCGCACCGGCTGCGCGACCCGGCGCCAACCGAGCGGCGTGGCCGTGGCTGGACGCCGGCGGTCCTGGCGGCGGCGGTCGTAGCGCTGGCGCTGGCGCTGCTGCCCGAACTGATCCGCGCGCAGGCGGCGCGCATGATCCCGCCCGAAGCGGTCGAGGAGTTCGGCGACCGGATGCTGCTGCAGATCATGTCGACGCGGGGGCCGCTCTGCGCCGACCCCGACGGGCGCCGTGCGCTGGCCGCCGTGGGCGATCTGGTGGCGCAGGATGCGGCGCCGCGACTGCGGGCGATCGACCTCGGGGCGTCGCCGGTGGCGCTGCTGCCCGGGCCGACGCTGGTGCGGGGGCGCGGCGCGCTGGCGCGCGCCGAAGACCCGGCCGAGATCGCCGGCTGGATCGCGCTGGCGCTGGCGCGCGAGGCGATGCAGCCGGCGCCCAAGCGCCTGATGGCGGCGGTCGGGCCGCTGGCCAACTTGCGCTACGTGCTGACCGGGCGGATCAGCGACGCCGCGCTGGCGCGGGCGGTGCGGGCTGCGCTGGTGGCGCCGGCGCCGGAGGAGATCGCCGCGGCCTATGACCGGCTGCGGGCCGCGGGCCTGTCCACCGTCCCGTTCGCCGATGGTCTGCGCCGGGCCGGAATCGAGGCGCCGCCGGCCACGGCGGACGGCGCGGCGGCGCTGTCGGACCAGGACTGGGTGGCGCTGCAGGGACTGTGCGGCTGACGACTCCGGCGCCGCGCGCTGCCGGGGCGATTCCGGCAACGCCGCCGGGGCCGTGGTAGGGACGGGGCCAGGGCATCGCAGCGGAGGCGATACGAGATGGCCACGACCCCGAACCTCAACCTGTCCTTCCTCGCGCCGGCGCAGGCCCAGAAGCACGTGACCGTGAACGAGGGCTTCGGCGAACTCGACACGCTGGTGCACTGCGCGGTGCTGGGGATGAATCGCAACGACCCGCCGGCGTCGGCCGCCGAGGGCGATCGTTACCTGCTCGGCGGCGCGCCGGACGCGGACTGGAGCGGCCAGGCCGGCCGGCTCGCGGCGTTCCGCAACGGCGGCTGGGCGTTCAGCACGCCGCGGCCCGGGTGGCGGGTCTACGATCTGGCGACCGACACGCTCCATGCGCTGGGCACGACAATGAGCTGGACGGCGGTTTCGGGACCGGGCGCGACGGCGGTGATCCAGGGCGCCACGCGCTTCGGCCTCGGCGCGACCGCCGACGCGGCCAATCCGTTCACAGCGAAGCTCAACGCCGCGCTCTGGACCGCGCGTGACCCGGCCGAGGGCGGCACCGGCGATCTGCGCCTCGCCTGCAACAAGTCGGCCGCCGCCCGTGACGCCGGACACCTGTTCCAGAGCGGCTTCGTCACCCGCGCGCTGGCGGGGCTGTTCGGCTCGAACCGCTACCGCGTCGCGGTCTCGCCGGACGGGGCGACGTTCCGCGACGCGCTGTCGATCGACGACGCGACCGGGATCGTCGACCAGCCACGGCTGCCGCGGTTCAAGGCGCACACCAACTTCGACAACTTCGCGGCGCTCGACGTCTGGACGAAGATCGGCGTGAACGTCGCCGAGACCAACGAGCAGGGCGCGTTCGACCCGGCGAGCAATCGCTTCGTGGCGCCGGCGGCCGGGGTCTATGCCTTCGGAGCGTCGCTGCTGCACCGGATTAACGCGAGCAACGCGGCGCGGATGCGCGGGCGGCTGGTGCGCAACGGGACCGCGGAGATCGCGGGGTCGTTCGGCGAGATCTCGGGCGCGCACGTGACGCTGGCCACGGCGCTGTGGCTGCAGACGGTGACGCCGTTGGCGGCGAACGACACGGTCGAACTGCAGGGGCTCTACCGTATCGCGGACGGCTATTTCGCCGCCACGCACACCACGTTCTGGGGCTTCAAGGTCGGTTGAGCGCCGCCAGCCGCTCGGCGGCGGCGGGCGCGGACAGACCCATCACGTCGCGCACGCGCTGGCGCGCGCGTTCGCGGTCGAGGTGTTCGAGCGCATGGACGCGCGCGGCGGCGCCGAGCCGGCGGGCGAGGTCGGGGTCGGCGAGCACCCGCGCCAGCGCCGCGGCCATGCCCTCGACGTCGCCCTCGGCCACGACCAGGCCGGTGCGGCCGTCGATTACGTGCTCGGGGATGCCGCTGTGCCGGGTCGAGACCACGGCGATCGCCGAGGACATCGCCTCGGCGATCGCAGTGGGGAAGCCCTCCATGTCGCCGTTGGGCGCGGTCATGGAGTGCTGCGCGAAGATCGCGGCACGGGCCATCAGCCGGGCCACCGCCGCGTGATCGAGCGAGCCGTGCAGGGTGACGCGGTCCTGCAGGGCGTGTTTCGCGATCGCCTCGCGGCAGCGCTCGGCGAGCGGCCCGTCGCCGATCATGTCGAGCCGGGCTTCGGGAAACCGCGGCGCGATCCGCGCGAAGGCCTCGATCGTCAGGTGCGGGGCCTTCTTCTCGACAAGCCGGCCGACGGCGACGATCCGGCCGGGCTCGGGCGCGCCCGGGACGAAGGCGTCGACCAGAACCCCGCTCGGATTGACGTGGATCAGCTCGCGCGGGCAGCCGAGCGCGACGATGCGGTCGGCGATGTATTGCGAGACGCAGAAGACCCCGCGGGCCTGGCCGAACATGCGCCGGTAGCGCCGGCGCATCCGGCCCTGGGTCGCGGTGGCCGAGGCGTCCATGCCGCGGAAGTAGACGTAAAGCGGCAGGCCGAGCCGCGCGCAGACGTCGGCGACCAGCGCGCCGGAATAACCGAACTCGGCCAGCACACGATCGACCTGCTGCGCCTTGAGGAACGCCATCAGGCGCATGCGGTCGTCGAAGCTCAGCGCCGGGCCGAAATGGCGGCGGAGCCGGACGATGGCGAGCTTCAACTGGGCGTCGAGCGGCCCGAAGGACGTGACCTCCGGGCTGAGGTGGCTGAGCACCGGGCAGCCGAACCGCTCGGCCCCGGTCCCGTCGCGGCAGACCAGCACGGTGCGGCCCGGGGCGAGCGTGCGCACGTGGTCCGCGATGAAGGTCTCGGACACGACGTCGAAGCTGGGGGCTACGATGGCGAGGGTCATCTTCGGGTCCGCCGCGCCGTCAGCTTCGGCTCAACCCGCCCGGCAGCGTCGGCACGTCGAGCGCGGCGAAGCCGTAGTGGCGCAGCCAGCGCAGGTCGCTGTCGAAGAAGGCGCGCAGGTCGGGGATGCCGTATTTCAGCATCGCGAGGCGGTCGATGCCCATGCCGAAGGCGAAGCCCTGCCACGCAGTCGGATCGACGGCGGCGGCGGCGAGAACCTTGGGGTGAACCATGCCGGAGCCGAGGATCTCCAGCCAGTCGTCGCCCTCGCCGATCCGGAGCTGGCCGCCGGCCCAGGAGCAGCGGATGTCGACCTCGGCCGAGGGTTCGGTGAAGGGGAAGTGGCTGGCGCGGAACTTCAGTTCGATGGCGTCGACCTCGAAGAACGCCCGGCAGAATTCCTCGAGCACCCACTTCAGGTTCGCCATGGTGATGTCGCGGTCGATGGCGAGGCCTTCGACCTGATGGAACATCGGAGTGTGGGTCTGGTCGTAGTCGGCGCGGTAGACCCGGCCGGGGGCGATGACCCGGCAGGGCACGCCATGCGCCTGCATGTGCCGGATCTGGACCGGTGAGGTGTGGGTGCGCAGCACGTGGGGCGGGCGGTTGTCGCCTGGGGTGCGCGCCATGTAGAAGGTGTCGTGCTCCTGCCGGGCCGGGTGTTCGGGCGGGATATTGAGCGCGTCGAAGTTGTGCCAGTCGTCCTCGATCTGCGGGCCTTCGGCGACCGAAAAGCCGAGGTCGGCGAAGATCGCTGCGATCTCGTCCATCACCTGGCTGACCGGATGGATCGTGCCCGCGGGAACGGGGCGGCCGGGAAGGGTGACGTCGAGCCATTCGGTGGCGAGCCGGGCTTCGAGCGCGGCGTCGCCGAGCGCCGCCTTGGCGGCGGCGAGGGCGGCGGCGATTTCGTCGCGGACCGCGTTCAGCGCCGGGCCGGCGGACTGGCGCGCCGCAGGGTCCATGGCGCCGAGGCCGCGGAGCGCGAGCGCGACCTCGCCTTTCTTGCCGAGGGCGGCGAGGCGGACGTCCTCGAGCGCGGCCTCGTCAGCGGCGGCGGCGATTGCGGCCAGGTATTTGCCGCGCAGGCCGGTGACATCGTCCATTGCGGCTTTCCCGGCGGTCCCTCGGATCGCGGCAGAGGCCTACCACACGGGCGCCGGATTGCAAGCGGGGCGGGGCGTCCGAATTCGGACACGCTATAAGTTCTTGTTCTTGAGCGACTAAAGTATTAGAGTCTGATGACTTTAGCTTGAAGCATACCCGGAGTTGACGAGGTAGCGGCCGCACTCTTGGGGAGGGAAGCGACCGAGCAAGTCGCCGATCAGATTGGACCGAAATTCCCTTCCTCCCGTTCTATCTCTTTCATAGACAAACATTAACGATGGTTTCTACTTTTTCAAATGGGGAAAAGTTTTTTTCC
>JANOEW010000105.1:0-2525 GCA_031413475.1 Amaricoccus sp. | reverse complement strand
GTTCGATGTCGAGCGGTGGGGCGCCTTTATAGATCACGCCGACGAAGGCGACGGGCACTTGAATCTGTGGAAAGAGATCCACCGGTAGCCGCTGGACGGAGGTGGCGTCCGACAGCTTGGCGTCGATCGCGGCGATCGCGCGCGTGAACGTCTGGGTGAGGTTGCGGCTGTAGGTGATGGTCCCCTTCAGCGCCTCCTCGGTCAGGGCCTTGATCAGATCCTGGGCGCGGTCACGCTCGGTCTGCTTGGTCGCCCCAAGGACCTGGTCGAGAAAGGAGACGCCGCCCTCTTCGGTCGTCGTCGTGCCGGCAGCGCCCGGTTGGGCTTCAGTTCCGCTCATGCGATCAGCCCTCCTTCTTGTCGAGGCCGAGCTCGGCAGACAGCGCCTTCAGCTTGTCGGCGTCCTGCAGGACCTCGTCCAGCAGGCCTTCCAGCTGGTCGGAATTATCTGCCTTGCTCATCAGGTCGCGCAGCTTGGCGCGGGTGTCGAGCAGCGCCTTCAGCGCCGGCACCTGTTCGGCGACCTTGGCGGGGGCGAAGTCGTCCATGTTGCGGAACTTGAGGTTCACGCCCATCTGGCTGCCGTCGCCCGCCAGGGTGTTGTCGACCTTCATGTTCAGGCCGGGGGCCACCCGCGCCATGACATCGTTGAAGTTGTCGCGGTCGATCTGGACGAACTTGCGCTCGGCCAGCGGCTTCAGCGGTTCGCTCGGGTCGCCGGCGAAGTCGCCCATGACGCCGACGATGAAGGGCAATTCGCGGACGATAGCCGCACCCTCCGTCTCGACGTCGTAGGTGATGTGGACGCGTGGCTTGCGCACGCGGTTCAGCTTGTCATGAACGCTGGCCATCGGTTCTCCCCAACCGGCGCCCCGATGCGCCGAACTGCTGTTGCACGGCGGACCCGGGCTCGCCCGGTGGGCGGCCCAACGAAGGGGTGGCCCGTGTCCAAACACCCCGGCCGGAGCCTAGGTCTTGATGAATCACCACGTCAACGGCCGCTTTGACACAATCGCTCGCCGACGTCGGACCAAATGGTTATCCCGGCACTAGCCCTCGTCGAGAGAGGTCGGCCGGATGCCGAGCGCGGTCAGCATGCCGGTGCGCGCCGTCTCGTCCTGGAGCACCTCAGCCAGCAGTTCCGGCAAGGTCATGCGGCCGCGGCGCACGGCGTCCGAGAGCGTGTAGGCCAAAAAGGAGTGCGGCTCGGTCTTCTGGAAGAACTCGGCGATCTGGTCCAGCACCTTCAGCGCCTGCTCCCGCCCGGCCAGGCTGCCCATCGGTATGCCGAAGCCGCCGGCCGCCATAACCATGCCCGCGCCGGCCGCAGCGCCGCCCGCAGTGCCGGGGACGGCGCCCTCTGTCGCCTCGCCGCCGTCCATCCCTGCCACCGCCTCCGGCCCGCCCGCCAAGGTATCGGCGGCTTCTCGCAGTCGGTCCAGCACCTCGGCGACGCGTCGCGTGGGCGGGCTGTCGTAGCCGAAGCGCGCATCCACCTGGTCCTGGAACGCCTGCCAGGCCTCTCGCGCCGCACGGGCCTCGGCGGCGGTCGCCCGCAGGCCCGCACGATCGAACTTGGCCTCGGTTTCGATCAGGTCGAGCTTCAGCACGCCCTGGCCGTAGCGAAGCTCCTTGCGTTCCTCATCGGCGAGGCCGGACGTCTCGAGCGCCGCTTCATACTGGTAGAGCCCGAGCGTCTCGCCCGTCGGGCGACGGAACAGCGACATGCGGCGCAGGGCCTGCATCACGGTGCCGTCCGAATCCCCGCCGGCAAGGCCGCCGAGCGGCGAGGCGCGGCCTTCCATGCCCTCCTCATCCGGCTGCGGGAAACCTGGCTCCCAGAAGGCATCGAGCAACCCTGTCAGCAGCCGCGCGCCAGAGGCGAGGCCGGCGAGGCCATCCTGGCGCACCAGCGCCTCGGTCAGCCAGGCCGCGATTTCGAAATCCTTGGACTTGTCGGTCAGTGCCTCGACCGCGATGCGGCGGACGGTCCGCCAGCCTTCGACCGGAGCGCCATCGGCCTCACCCTGGCTGTCGCGGGCGCGTTCCTCGGCGCGGGCCTCGGCGCGGGCATCCCGCAGCTTCTGGTAGGGCGAACTGGGCGAGTAATCCGCCCGCAAATCCTCCCCCGCGCCATCATTGGCCTCCAGCGGGGCCAGCATCCCGGCAACATCCACGACGTCTTCGCTCATGCCTGGCCCCTGTGTTGCCTCGATCATCATCGCTCATTCGCGATGATCGGATTCATTACCCAAGACTAAGGCCACGTCTTCTCAATCGCAAAGCGGCGCCCCCACTGGACACAAACGGATCGCGCCCCGTAGCCTCCGCCACTGCAAGGAACCGCCGACATGCGGCGGCGACGGGGGGACCCAGGCTTCATGGTTGCGATCGATCTCAAGGCGCTTGTCGGCCGGTTGACGGAAGTGGGCCGGCGCCAGTTGGAGGCTTCGGCCGGGCTCACGCTCTCTCGCAGCCATTACAATGTGGAGATCGAGCATCTCCTGACCAAACTCATCGAGACG
>JANOEW010000104.1:0-6319 GCA_031413475.1 Amaricoccus sp. | reverse complement strand
GCCGGGTCCTTCTCGACCGCGCGGTCGAGAAGGACCCGGACGCGATCGACGCGCTGGTGTCCGACCTGCGCGGCCTCGGTGGGGAGATGGTGATCGGCTTGGACTTCGTGGGCTCCTTCGCCGGGTTCCTCAAGGCGGTCCTGCTGGCCGAAGGGTTCGCGTTCGTGCACACGCCCGGCATTGCCGTGAACCGCGCGGGACAGAGCTTCGCCGGTGGCGAGCACAAGTCCGACCCGCGCGATGCGCGCACCATCGCCGAGCTGGTGCGCACCAGGCCCCTGCGTCCCATCCTGCCCGACGACGACGCACTCATCGCGCTCCGGCTCAAGGTCGGGCGTCGCCGCGAGCTGATCCAGGATCAGACGCGCCGCATCGCCCGCCTGCGCGGGCTTTTGTGCGGCATCCATCCCGGCCTCGAACGGACGCTCGATCTCACCGGCAAGGAGCCACTGGCGCTGCTGACGCGCCACGTCACGCTGGCCGAGCTCCGTCGCGCAGGAAAGGCCCGGCTCGTTGCGCATCTCAGAAAGACCCCGCACCTGCATGGGGCCGACGCACTGGCCGAGCGGGCGCTGCAGGCGGCCCGCGCGCAGAAGATCGCCGTGCCGGGCGAGGCGGCCACCGCCGAGCTGATCCGGGAGCTGGCCGTCGAGGCGCGCGAGGCGCGCGAGAAGATCGCCCGCATCGATGCCGACCTCGAGAGGTTGCTCGCTTCTCAACCTGACGGCCCCCTCATTCGTTCGCTGCCGGGGATGGGGGCGGTGCTTGCGGCAGAGTTCGTCGCCTGCGTGGGCGACATCCGGCGCTTCACCTCGGCCGATGCGCTCGCCTCCGCCGCCGGCCTCGCTCCGGTCCAGCGCCAGTCCGGCAAACGCGCAGGCTGGCGCTGCGCCTATGGCGGCGACAAGGCTCTGAAGCGCGTCTTCTACCAGAGCGCCTTCTGCGCTGTCTCGACGAGAGACCCGCTCTCCAAGGCCTTCTACGACCGCAAGCGCCGCGAGGGACAACACCACACACAGGCTCTCATCGCTCTCGCACGCCGCCGCGTGACCGTGATTTGTACCATGCTCCAGCGCCGCGAAGCCTTCGATCCGAGTAGAAAGGCGGCTTGACTTCAGCATTACGCAGCGTCGCCTTCGGGCGTAAGTGGGGGTGGCCCCGGCCGGCGCATCCAGCGCAGCGCGGAGAACGGCCCTTCGAGGCAGCCGCGAAGCTGTGGCGCTATCACCGCCAGCCGCGCGCGATCGCCACGCAGCGAGGCTCTCACCGCAGCCCGCAGGTGGAAGTAAGGCATGACGGCGAAGGCGCGGATGAGATGGCATATCCGACGATCCTGCGCGAACTCGGCGAAGAGCGCCACGGAATGGCCACGCGAATAGGCCCTCAGTTGCCGGTCGAGTGCGGCGCGGTCGGCCCGGTGATGATGATAGACCACCGCGGCGGGATCGTAGCGGCAGATCCGCCCCGCACGCAGCAGGCGGAACCAAAGCTCGCTGTCCTCCGAGCAACCAGAGGCGCCCGCCCCGAGCCGGGGATCAAAGAGCCCCACCTCGGCGAAGGCCGTTCGCCGGATCGCCATGTTGGCTCCCGCCCCGATCTTCCACACTTCGGGCGAGCGCCACCAACCACGCCGCAGGTACGACCGGTCGAAGCGGCGGCGCGCCATCTCGTGGCCGAAACCGCCGATCTCGAACTCAAAGAGGCAGGCCGCCTCGGTCTCGAGCGCCGCAGGGATCACAAACCCGGTTACGCAGGCCACGTCAGGCTCGGCGAAGGGCGCCGCGAGCCGCGCGATCCAGTCGGGCGTTACCTCGACGTCGTCGTCGGTGAAGGCTACGATCTCGCTCGTCGCCGCGCGCACGCCGGCATTGCGCGCATGGCTGAGCCCGGGCCGTGGCTCAAGCAGGTAGGTCGCGCGCCCCGCTAAGCGCACCACCGCTTCCGTCTCGCGTCCGCGCGGCGCGTTGTCGACCACGACGATCCCGTCCGGGGCCGGATCGCAGGCGAGGAGCGAGGCGAGGCAGCGCCGCAGGTCCTCCGGCCGATCACGGGTGCAGACGACGACGGTCACGCTTGGCCGCGGCCCTGCCGGCGGGTCAGCGTCAGATCCGTCGAGGGCCATCGCTTTGCCCGCCGCCTCCGCCGCGACCGCGGGGATCGCCGAGGCAGGCGCGGGCAGTTCACCCGCGAGCAGCAAGCGCCAGCCGACCGGCCGGCCGCCACGCCAGAACAGCGCATAGATCGCCCGTTCGGACGCCCCCGGCGCGAGCGCCTCGAGCGGCGCGTCGAGATCGACATGCCTGATCCCGCAGGGCGCGAGCCCCTCAGCCACGCAACGGTTCACGGAGTCGCCGCCTTGACCGCGGCGATTCGCCTGTGCGACCGGTCGTACTCACCACAAAGACCGACGATCCCGCCCCAGACCTCGCCCACGATCAACGTCATCGGCGTTGGCTCGCGACCCCGCAGCCGACCGACGACGCGCTTCGCCTGGTAGCCAAACCACCAGGCCACCAGGCGGCGGAACGCCGGCCGCGCGTCAGGATCTGCTCGCATCGACTTGACGACATAGGCGGAGAAGCCGAGCCCCCAAGTGTAGTACTGCCGGGCGAGAACCGCAGTCTCGCGCCGGTGTTCGTGGCGCACGGCCGCCTGCGGCTCGTAGACCAGCGTCGCGCCCGCGCGCAGCACCCGGTAGAAGATGTCGAGATCGCCGCCACCCGGCAACGGACGGCCCGTGTCGAGCGCCTCGTCGAACCCGCCAAGCGCGCGCACCAGGTCGCGTCGCAGGCTCATGTTTGCGCCCGCCCCGAAGCGGCCCGATCCTGCCGGATAGTGCCGCTCTTTGTGCCTGGTCGCGCCGTAGCGCTGGGGCCGAAAGCCGCGCCGAAATCCACCCCGAAGCTCAAACAGCACCTGCGCCTCGGTGTCGAGCGCCATGGGCAGCACGAGGCCCGTCACGCAGCCGGCGTCGGGGTTCTCCGCCCAGGCGCGCCGCATCGCCCAGAGCCAGTTGCGGTCCACCACCACATCGTCGTCGAGGAAGGCCACGACCTCGCCCGACGCCTCGGCAATGGCGCGGTTACGGGCGAAGTCGAGTCCGGCCAGCGGCTCGCGCACGCAGCGCACGCCCCGGGCGGCGCAGACCTCGCCGATCCGGTCGTGCGACGATGCGTTGTCGATCACCAGCACCTCGAAGGGCTCGCCGTCGCGCACCGCCTCGAGCGAGCCGAGCAGGCGGTCGACCCAGTCCCATCGGTCCTTCGAGCAGATCGCCACGGTGAGGCTGGGCGCGCGAGCCCCGGCCAGCGTCAACGCGGCGCGCAGCCGCTCGACCGCCATCGCCTCGCGGGTCTCGACGTCGACCAGCGAAGCGCCGTCCATGCCCCCGTCCGCGTCGAGAGCGGCGCGCGGCAGCATGCGGAAGCCGACAAGCCGGCCGGCGTCGCGCAGGATGACGCCGAGGCCCGCCTCGCCCGGTCGGAGCGCCAGCCTCGCCGGCAGCGTATCGACGTCGAACTCGCGCAGCCCGTAGCCGCCCGCAGCCGCCATTCCCGAAGTCGCTGTCTCGGTTGCGGAAATCGGCGGCGGCACCGCCACGTTGTCACGTCTTGCGTTCACTCGGGCATCCTGACACGCGACCATTCGCGCGTACTCTATAGCCAAGTGTTACGAAACTGGAATATGCCGCGGACAATACGGTGAACGGCGCGGAGAAACGCAGCCATGCAGGATCGGTCCCGGGCGCCCGCGCGCGTCGCGCTCTTCCCCTGGGGCGGCGTGGTCGAGGACTTCCTGCGGCCGATCGGCGTCGACCGGCGCGCCTTCGCCGAGGAAATGTCGGGCGGCTGGCTCTTCGGCTACGCGGCGGCTCTCGCGCGGGAGGGCGTCGCCACGACGATCTTCGGCTTCTCCGAAGCGGTCGCCGCCCCGGAGCGCCGCGTCAATCCCGCGACCGGCGTCGCGACGATTTACCTCCCTCCGAGTTCGCTCTACCGCCGGCTGCGCCTATGGCCAGGCGACGCCGACGACGTGAACCGGCTACGCCTGCGCCGGGCGGCGGCGCTGCAGGACCTGGCGCGCTACGCCGCCACGCCCGCGGGCCCTGTCGCATCGGCGCTGTGCGCCGAGCGCTGCACGGCGATCCTCGCGCAGGAATACGAGAACCCACGCTTCGATCGGCTCGTTGGCGTTGGCCGAGGAGCGGGGTTGCCGGTTTTCGCCTCCTTTCAGGGCGCGCCCCCGCCCGCCTCGACCATCGAGAGGGCGGTGCGACGGCGCACGATCGCACGCGCCGCCGGCCTGATCGTCGCCTCGGCCCCCGAGGCGGCGCGTCTCGCGTCCGACTACGCCGTGGCCCCCGACCGTATCGCCGCGATCCCCAACCCGCTCGACCTCGACCTCTGGCGCCCCGAACCCCGCGCCACCTGCCGCGCCGCGCTCGGCCTGCCCGAGGAGGCGCGGGTCGTCGTGTGCCACGGCCGCGTCGACATGCGCCGCAAAGGCCTGGACTTGCTTGTCGACGCATGGCGCGACCTCGTCGCGGCGCGGCCGGGCCTCGATCTGCGCCTCCACCTCATCGGTTCAGGCCAGGACGACGACCGCCTCGCGGCCGCCCTCGCGGCGAGCCCCGCGACCGGCCTGCGCTGGGTGCGACGCTACGTGAACGACCGCAACGAGATGCGCCGCGAGCTCTGCGCCGCCGACGCCTACGTCCTCGCCTCTCGCCATGAAGGCTTCCCCGTCGCGCCCCTTGAGGCTATGGCCTGCGGGCTGCCGGTCGTCGCCGCGAACGCGCCCGGCGTCGCCGACATCTTCCCCGCCGGCGAGGCCGACGGCGGCCTCGTCGTTCCGACCGGCGACGCGACCTCTCTGCGCACGGCGCTGGATCGGATGCTCTTCGAGCCGGGCCTGCGCGACCGATTGGCCGCCCGCGCCAGACCCCGCGTCTCCGAGTTCGCCTCCCTGGAAGCGGTTGGCGCCCGGCTCGCGGCCTTCCTGGCGCGTCGGCCTTAATCCTATCGTCGCGCCGCGCTGGACGTCGGGCCGGCCGCGGTGCTATCCGATCGCTGTCATCAGTAGGGCCGTGCGCGGTGACCAGCCTCGACGTCGTCATCTGCACTTACAATCGCGCCGCCGACCTCGCGGACTGCCTCGCCGCGCTCGCCCGTCAGACCGGGGCGGAGCCGGACAGATGGCGCGTGACGGTGGTCGATAACAATTGCACAGACGCCACGGCGGAGGTGGTCGCGGCGCAGGCGACCCGTGGCGCGGTGCCGGGACTGCGGCGGATCGTCGAGACAACCCAGGGCCTGACGCCTGCCCGCCTGAGGGGCGTGCGCGAAAGCGCCGCCGACAGGGTCGCCTTCGTCGACGACGACTGCATATGTGCCCCGGATTGGGTCGCCGAGGCGTTGCGCTTCGCCCGCGCCCATCCCGAAGCCGGTGCCTTCGGCGGTCGCGTCCTGCCGGACTGGGGCCGCGCGCCGCCAAGCCACCTCGTCCGCCACGGCTGGCTCTTCGCTGAGCAGGATCACGGGCCAGACGCAAAGCCCATCGGCAACCTCGTGGGTGCGGGCGTCGTCCTCAGTCGACGCGCGCTAGCGGCGGTTGGGTGGACCGCGCAGCCCTTCCTGGCCGACCGCACCGGGCTGGGCCATGTCTCGGGTGGCGACGTGGAGATCGGCTGCCGGCTTGCTGCGGGCGGGTACGGCCTGTGGTATGCGCCCGGACTGCGCATCGACCACCGCGTCGCGCCGGCACGCCAGCGTTTGCGCGGGCTCGTCGGCCTGGCCAAGGGGCTCGGCGCGGGCGCGGAACTCGTGAGCCTCATGGGGGCGAAAGACCCCGAAGCCTGGCCGGCGCGGGTCGGCGCGCATCTCGCCGCCGAGATCCGCACGCACGCTGCCTCCACGCGCTACGTGCTCCATGGCCAGTACGACTGGCGCGACTGGCTGATCCGCGCCGCCTTCCTCGCCGGACAGCGCCGACAGCACCGTGCGCTATCCAGAGATCCCGCCGCCCGCGCACGCCTCGCAGGCCTTTGGGCTCCTCGCTGAGTTGTGCTGCCTGCAACTCAATGCGGCGGGCTTTCGGCGAGTGACGGCGGGCTAAGCATTGGTCAGGCGACGCTAAAATCGTCCCACCGCAATGACTTCACGTCAATTGCGCTTGCTTTTGTAACTGCTCACCCCCGATCAGGCGGACTGGAGGGGCAGCGGGTTGCCTTTGAGGGTAAGGGCGATGGTTTGCAAAGTACTTGTGGAGGATCATGCACTGGGAAAGCATCAAAATCTCTTTCAGATTCTACAATTGAAGG
>JANOEW010000103.1:0-2746 GCA_031413475.1 Amaricoccus sp. | reverse complement strand
CCTGGGTGCATCCACTGGTGATGGGGCTGGAGGAGCATCTGCTCACCATGTTCCGCGATGATTTCGAATTTTCCGATGCGGCGGGGCCTTCGCATCTGGGGGCCGGGCATGGCGGAGCAGCGGTTGCTGCGCCCGCTATGGAGGCTGAGGTTGCGGTTGCCGACGTGGGTGGCTGGACGCCCGACGCCGAGCGCGAGCTGATGAAGATCCCGTTTTTCGTGCGCGGCAAGGCCCGGCGCAACACCGAGAGCTTCGCGGCGCAACGCGGCCTCGCCACCATCTCCGTCGAGACGCTCTACGACGCCAAGGCCCATTATGCGCGCTGACCCCGCCCTGAACGTGGTGATCATCACGCTCGACGCCCATGTGGCGGGGCCGGCGGAGCGGGCGCAGGAAAGGCTCGCGGCGGCGATCCCCGGGCTGCGGCTCAGCGTGCACGCCGCGGCGGAATGGGGCGAGGACCCGGCCGCGCTCGCCCGCGCCAAGGCGGACGTCGCCGCCGGAGACATAGTCGTCGCGACGATGCTGTTCCTCGACGAGCACATCCAGTCGATCCTGCCCGACCTCGCCGCCCGCCGCGACGCCTGCGACGCGATGCTTTGCCTGATGTCCGGCGCCGAGGTCGTCAAGCTGACCCGGGTCGGCAAGCTCGACATGTCCCAGCCCGCCACCGGCATGATGGCGCTGATGAAAAAGCTGCGCGGCGGACGCAAACCCGGCGGCTCTTCCGGCGCCGGCCAGATGTCGATGCTGCGCCGCCTGCCGCGGATCCTGAAGTTCATCCCCGGCAAGGCGCAGGACCTGCGCAGCTACTTCCTCTGCATGCAATACTGGCTGGCCGGCTCGGACGACAACGTCGAGGCGATGATCGCGTTCCTGATCGACAAATACGCCAGGGGCCCGCGCGCGCTGCACCTCGACGCCGCCGCGCCGGTGGAATACCCCGAAACCGGCCTCTACCACCCCGACCTGCCCGAACGCATGACCACCGACCCTGCCCGCATCCGCGGCCCGGAGGGCGCGATCGGCACGGTGGGGCTGCTGCTGATGCGCGCCTACGTGCTGTCGGGCGACACCGACCACTACGACGCGGTGATCCGGGCGCTGGAGGCGCGCGGACTGCGCGTGCTGCCGGCGTTCGCCAGCGGGCTGGACGGGCGCCCCGCGATCGAGGCGTTCTTCCGCACCGAGCGCGGCGCGAGCGTCGACGCGCTGCTGTCGCTGACCGGGTTCAGCCTCGTCGGCGGACCGGCCTACAACGACAGCAGCGCCGCCGAGGCGGTGCTGGCCGCGCTCGACGTGCCCTACGTCGCCGCCCACGCGCTCGAGTTCCAGCGGCTCGACCAGTGGGCGGACGGAAACGCCGGCCTCTCGCCGATCGAGGCGACGATGATGGTGGCGATCCCCGAGATCGACGGCGCCACCGGACCGATGGTGTTCGGCGGTCGCATCGGCGCTGGCGGCTGCCAGGGCTGCGCGCACCGCTGCGCCGGGACCGCCTGCGAGCGGGTGATGCGGCCCTGCCCCGAACGGATCGAGCATCTCGCCGAACGGGTGGCGCGCAAGGCGCGGCTGCGGCGCAGCGCCGCCGCCGCGCGCAAGGTCGCGATCGTGCTCTACGGCTTCCCGCCCAACGCCGGCGCGGTCGGCACCGCCGCCTATCTCGGCGTGTTCGAGAGCCTGCACCACACGCTGCACGCGATGCGCGCCGAGGGCTACGACGTGACCCCGCCGGCATCGGTCGACGACCTGCGCGCCGCGGTGCTGCGGGGCAACGCCGCGCAGTTCGGCCAGGCGGCGAACGTCGCGGCGCGGATCGGCGCCGACGATTTCGTCGCGCGCGAGCCACACCTGCGCGAGATCGAGGCGCAGTGGGGCCCGGCGCCGGGGCGGCACCAGACCGACGGCTCCGGCATCTTCGTGCTGGGCGCTGCGTTCGGCAACGTGTTCGTCGGGGTGCAGCCGGTGTTCGGCTACGAGGGCGACCCGATGCGGCTGCTGTTCGAGCACGGCTTCGCCCCGACCCATGCTTTCACCGCGTTCTACCGCTATCTGGCGCAGGACTTCGGCGCCGACGTGGTGCTGCACTTCGGGATGCACGGCGCGCTCGAGTTCATGCCGGGCAAGCAGACCGGCCTCGGCGCCAATTGCTGGCCGGACCGGCTGATCGCCGACCTGCCGAACGTCTATCTCTATGCGGCCAACAACCCCTCCGAGAGCGCGCTGGCCAAGCGCCGCATCGGCGCGACGATCGTCACCCACCTGACGCCGCCGGTGACCAAGGCGGGGCTCTACAAGGGCCTGCTGGAGCTGAAGGCCTCGCTCGACCGCTGGCGCGGGCTGGCGCCCGGCGCGCACGAGGCGCGCGAGCTCGCGCTGCTGGTCCAGGCGCAGGCGGCCGAACTCGACCTCGCCGCCGCCGAGCCGGTCTGGGGCGACCCGATCCGCGCGACCCGATCCGCGCGACTGAAAAGCTGTGGCGCGACCTGATCGAATACGAGGACTCGCTGATCCCGATGGGGCTGCACGTCGTCGGCACGCCGCCCGACGCGGCCGAGCGCGCCGATCTGATCGCGGCGATGGCCGAAGTCGAGGGGGCCGATCCGGCGGCGCTGAAGCGCGCCGAGTCGCTGATGGCCGAGGACCACGAGACCGCGGGCCTGCTGCGCGCGCTCGAAGGCCGCTTCATCCGCCCCGTGCCGGGCGGCGATCTGCTGCGCTCGCCGCAGATCCTGCCGACCGGGCG
>JANOEW010000102.1:0-5264 GCA_031413475.1 Amaricoccus sp. | reverse complement strand
CCTTCCGTAAACACTTCCCATGTCACTGGGGCCAGATCGTTTCGTTTGTAACCATCGGGAATCGAGAGCCGAGGGGCTGATCGAGCACTTCGGCCAGGTCCTCGCCGACAACGGCGGGTCGGTGGTCGGCTCCGAGTACTGGGGCCTCAAGACCATGGCCTACAAGATCAACAAGAACCGCAAGGGCCACTACGCCTACGTCCGCTCGGACGCCCCCTCCGCGGCGGTGCACGAGATGGAGCGCCTGATGGGTCTGCACGAGGACGTGATGCGCGTTCTGACCGTCAAGGTCGACGCCCACGAGGAAGGCCCGTCCGCGGTCGTCCAGTCCAAGAACCAGCGCGACGAGCGCGGCGATCGCGGTGACCGGGATCGCGGCGATCGCGACCGCGGCCCGCGCCGGCCCCGTCGCGAAGACGCTTGAGAGGAGCTGACCATGGCCACCCGCCCCTTCTTCCGCCGCCGCAAGTCCTGCCCGTTCTCCAGCGACAACGCGCCCAAGATCGACTACAAGGATGTGAAGCTGCTGCAGCGCTACATCTCCGAGCGCGGCAAGATCGTGCCCTCGCGCATCACCGCGGTCTCGGCGAAAAAGCAGCGTGAACTCGCCCAGGCGATCAAGCGCGCCCGCTTCGTCGCGCTCCTGCCCTACGCCGTGAAGTGAGGACCTGATCATGGAAGTCGTCCTTCTCGAACGCGTCGCCAAGCTCGGCCAGATGGGCGAAGTGGTGAACGTCAAACAGGGCTACGCCCGCAACTACCTGCTGCCCCAGGGCAAGGCGCTGCGCGCGACCGCCGCCAACCTCAAGCGCTTCGACGGCGAACGCGCCCAGCTCGAGGTGCGAAACCTCGAGCTGAAGCGCGAGGCCGAGACGGTGGCAGGCAAGCTCGACGGTCAGATCTTCGTGGTGATCCGCTCCGCCTCCGACGGCGGCGCGCTCTACGGCTCGGTCACCACCCGTGATGCGGCGGACGCCGCCACCGCGGCGGGCTTCAGCCTCGACCGCAAGCAGATCGAGCTGAACGCACCGATCAAGGAGCTCGGCCTGCACCGGCTCACCGTCGCGCTCCACCCCGAGGTCGAGGCGCGGATCACCGTCAACGTCGCCCGCAGCGCCGAGGAGGCCGCGATGCAGGTTTCGGGCAAAACCATCCAGCAGCTCCAGGCCGAAGCCGACGCCGAAGCCGAGTTCGACATTGCCGAGCTGTTCGACGATATCGGCGGGGCTGCGGACGACGCGAGCCCGCTGGATCGCTGATTTCGCCCCACCGCCATCTGATCAGGCCGGCGGACCCCGGTCCGCCGGCCGGCTTCATTCAGAGGTCGAGCGGCAGCAGCACCTGATCGAACATCTGCGCATTCTCGAAATCTGGATCGGCGTCGATGAGCCCGTTGGCGACGATCCGCATCAGACCGCCGGCCGAAGTTTCGATGACGCCCTCGGCCTGGAACTCGCCCAGTGTGCTCGCGCCCGCGACCACGTGATAGCTCAGCACGTCGGTCAGGAGCGGGATCGGGTCGCCGCCGCCGAGATCGGTCAGCGCCTCGACGATGAACTCGAACGCGTCCGCCTCGTCGTCGCCGCCGTAGCCGAGCCTGCCGGCTAGCGCCACGAAGGGGTCGTCGGTCGGCGCGAACACTGTCAGGCTCGCGTCCTCGTCCGCCAGCGCTCCGACCAGTCCCGCGGCGCCGACAGCGGCGAGCAGCATGTCGAAGTCGCCGCCGTCGTCGTCGAAGCCGGATCCGCTCGCGGCCACCACCGCCGCGATGCTGGCCGGCACGCCGGTCTGCCCGCCGAGGCCGGTGAGCGTCTCGCCCAGACCCTCGATGGTCAGCGCGCCGGCGAGGTCAGCGAAGCTGCCGACCCCCGCCGCCGGCACGTCTTTCGGTGTGATCCGCCCTACGCGAGGGGCGAGGCGGCGGATGACCGACCGATGCGGAAATGACGTTATCAAGTCGTTACTTCGCGCGACGGGTGCTGGACTTTCCGCCGGAACGCGCCCGCGCGCCCTGGCCGCAGGCGACGCTCTCCGCCCGCGACAGAGTATCCGCCGCCAGCGGGTTGATGCCCGGCGTCTGCGGCGACATATCAAGGCACGAGGCGGATCAACCGTCCCGGAGAGCTCCCATGCTCGGCTTCGACGCCCTCGAACTGGCGCGCTTCCAGTTTGCTTTCACCGTAGCGTTCCACATCATCTTTCCTGCGTTCTCGATCGGGCTCGCGAGCTATCTCGCGGTCCTGAACGGCCTGCACCTCGCCACGAAGAACCCGGTCTACCTCACCCTCTTCAACTACTGGAGGATCATCTTCGCCATTGCCTTCGGCATGGGCGTCGTGTCGGGCATCGTGATGTCCTACCAGTTCGGCACCAACTGGTCGGTGTTCTCGGACCGCGTCGGCCCGGTGCTCGGCCCGATGATGGGCTACGAAGTACTGTCGGCGTTTTTCCTCGAGGCGGGCTTTCTAGGCGTCATGCTCTTCGGCCGCGAGAAGGTCGGCCCCAGGCTCCACTTCGTCGCCACGCTGATGGTGGCGATCGGCACCCTCGGATCGGCGTTCTGGATCCTCAGCGTCAACTCCTGGATGCAGACGCCCCAGGGCTACGCGATCAACGACGTCGGCCAGTTCGTGCCCGTCGACTGGTGGGCGATCGTCTTCAACCCGTCGTTCCCCTACCGCCTCGTACACATGGTCTTCGCGGCCTATCTCACCACCGCGCTCGTGGTCGGGGCCACCGCGGCCTGGCATCTGATGCGCGACGGGGCGCATCCCGCCGCGCGCAAGATGTTCGCCATGGCGATGGGCATGATCGTGGTGGTGGCCCCGCTGCAGATCGTCGCCGGCGACTTCCACGGCATCAACACGCTCGAGCACCAGCCGGCCAAGATCGCCGCGATGGAGGGGCACTACGACACCGTGGCCCCGGCGCCGCTGATCCTGTTCGGCCTGCCGGACGACGCCGCCGAGGTCACCCGCTACAAGGTCGAGATCCCCTACCTCGGCTCGCTGATCCTCACCCATTCGCTCGACGGCGAGGTCAAGGGCCTCAAGGCCTTCCCGCCCGACGAACGGCCCAAGGCCGCGCTGATCTTCTGGACCTTCCGCGTCATGGTGGCGCTTGGTTTCGCCATGCTCGGGCTCGGCCTCTGGGCGGCCTGGGCGCGGTGGCGCGGACGGCTCTACGACAGCCCCCTGCTGCAGCGCTTCGCGCTCGCCATGGGCCCGATGGGCTTCGTCGCGGTGCTGTGCGGCTGGATCACCACCGAGGTCGGCCGCCAGCCGTTCACCGTCTACGGTCTGCTGACCACCGCCGACAGCGTCTCGCCGATCGAGATCGCCGCCGTCTCGGCCTCGCTGGTCGCCTTCATCGTCGTCTACTTCATCGTCTTCGGCGTCGGCACGTTCTACATCCTGCGCCTGATGAAGCAACCGCCCGAGGCAGGCGCGCCCGACGACGGCCGCCTCGACGGCCCGATCCGCGCCGCCGGCACCACGCCGGCGGTCCAGACCGACCCCGGCGTCATCCCGGCCGAGTGAGGACGCGCCCATGCCCTTCGACCTCGCCTTCATCTGGGCCGGGCTGATCGCCTTCGCGATCCTCGCCTACGTCGTGCTCGACGGCTTCGACCTCGGCGTCGGCATCCTGTTCCCGTTCCTGCGCGGCGAAGCGAACAAGGATCTGGCGATGAACACCATCGCCCCGGTCTGGGACGGCAACGAGACCTGGCTGGTGCTCGGCGGCGGCGGCCTGTTCGCGGTGTTTCCGCTCGCCTACTCGGTGATCATGCCCGCGCTCTATGCGCCGATCATCGCCATGCTGCTGGCGCTGATCTTCCGCGGCGTCGCCTTCGAGTTCCGCTGGCGCACGAAACGGGGCAAGTTCCTCTGGGACGTCTCGTTCTTCGGCGGCAGCCTGCTCGCCGCCTTCGCCCAGGGCGTGGCCCTCGGCGCGTTGGTCCAGGGCATCGAAGTCGAGGGCCGCGCCTATGCCGGCGGTCGCTGGGACTGGCTCACGCCGTTCTCGCTGCTCACCGGCGTCGCGCTCATCGCCGGCTACGCGCTGCTCGGCGCGACGTGGCTCGTGTTCAAGACCGCAGGCTACGTGCGCGACCGCAGCGTGGCGATGGCCTGGATCCTCGGCCCCGCTACGCTTTGCCTGATCGGCGTGGTCAGCCTGTGGACGCCGTTCCTCAACCCGCTTTACCTCGGCCGCTGGTTCGAGTTCCCCAACGTCCTCTTCACGATCTGGGTGCCGGCTCTGCTGTTCGCCGCCGCGATCGCCTTCGTGCGCGGACTGCGCGCCGGCCATGACCTCTGGCCGTTCCTCGCCACGCTCGCCGCCTTCGTGCTCAGCTTCGTCGGGCTCGCGATCAGCTTCTACCCCTACATGGTGCCGCCGACCCTGACGATCTGGGACGTCGCCGCCCCCGACGAGAGCCTGTCGTTCCTGCTGGTGGGCGCGGTCGTGCTGGTGCCGATGATCCTCGCCTACACCGCTTACGCCTACTGGGTGTTCCGCGGCAAGATCGACCCCGAGCAAGGCTACCACTGATGCCCGGCGCGGTTCGCAAGGCCTTGTGGTTCGGCGCGCTCTACGCGGCCGGCGTCGCCGCGGTCGCGCTGGTGGGCCTTGCAATCCGCGCGATGATCCTCTGACGCCGAGCCTGCTGGAAAACCGCCGCGGTTTCGCTATCAATGCGCCGAGGCGTCCGACTCGGGCGCCTGCCGCGCGGGTGTGGCGGAATGGTAGACGCGACGGACTCAAAATCCGTTTCTGGCGACAGAGTGTCGGTTCGAGTCCGACCACCCGCACCACGACAGACGCGAAGGCGATCCGGCGGTCGCCCCCGATCGCGCAGCGCACCGGCAGGAGGCAGCCTCGGCAGGTCCCCCGGCGCGCTCGGCAAACAACGGAGTTCGGGAGGGCCCCCCCTCAAAGGGCCCTCCCGACCCACCACGTGCGGGACTGGTTCAGCGAACCTGAGGTCTCAGGCAGCGGCCGAGGCCGATCCGACCCCACGCAGGAAGGGCCCCGTCTTTGCGCCGCGCCGAGTGAAACCCCGTCGAACCGCACGACCCCTCGGGTTCGTTGTCCCAAAGAAGCTAAAACGTGCCGATGATCCGAGGAACGATGGGGAAGGGGGCGATTCTGCCGCGGCCATCGATGATTAGACGTCGCACGGATCGATGCGAATGTCAAAGTCGAGCTGTGCGCGTTTCAAAGTAAATGAAAACCGCCACGCCGCGCGGCGCGACGTGGCG
>JANOEW010000101.1:0-7032 GCA_031413475.1 Amaricoccus sp. | reverse complement strand
CGCGGATCTGGGCGATCTCGGCGGCGTAGTCGGTCTGGCCGAGCTTGGTGTACAGCTCCGCCGCCGGCTCGCCCTCGAAGAACCGCCTGAAGCCGTTCAGCGCGTCGGTGCCGGCGGGATAGTTGGGCGCGAGCAGGAACGGCTTGGCCAGACCCGACTGGCTGGCGTAGGCGCCCGCCGCCTCGTGCAGGTTGTCGTTCTGCCAGGCGACGTTGAAGTAGTTCTCGTGGCAGCCGGCGCCGGCCAGCTGCGACGGCCCCGCGTTTGGCGACAGGTAGAACTTGCCCTGGGCGGTCGCGGCCGGCACCACCGCCATGGCGAGGTTCGAGAAGATCAGCCCGGTCAGCACGTCCACGTCCTCGGACTGGATCATCTTGTCGGCGAGCTGGACCGCGATCTCAGGCTTCTGCTGGTCGTCCTCGACGATCAGCTCGATCTCGGCCGCGCCGGCCTCCGTCAGCGCCAGCAGAAAGCCGTCGCGCACGTCGACGCCCAGACCGGCGCCGCCGCCCGACAGCGTGGTGATCATGCCGACCTTGAGCGGCTCGGCCGCCGCCGGCGCCGCGATCAGCGCCGCCATCACCGCGCCCGCGAAAAGGTGTCGTGTCATTGGTCGTCTCCCCTGTTTCTGCAGTGTCACGGCTGCGGCACCACCGCGGTCGCCTCGATCTCGACCTTGGCGCGGTCCTCGATCAGCCCCGCCACCACCACCATCACCATCGCCGGAAAGTGTCGCCCCAGCGTCTCGCGGTAGGCCGCGCCCATCTCCGGCAGCCGGGCCAGGTACTCGCGCTTGTCGAGGATGTACCAGGTCAGCCGCACCAGGTGCTCGGGTCCCGCCCCCGCCTCGGCGAGCAGGTCGCGGATGTTGCCGAGGCACTGCCGGACCTGGCCGACGAAGTCGTCGGTCTCGAACTCCTGCTGAGCGTTCCAGCCGATGTGCCCGCCGAGAAAGATCATCCGGCCCTCAGCCAGCATCCCGTTGGCGTATCCCTTCGCCGGCTTCCAGCCCACCGGGTTGAGAAACGTGTGCGGGCTCTCGAGTGTCGTCACGTCCGGGCCTCCTGCAGCTCGCGCAGCCGGAAGCGCTGCACCTTGCCGGTCTGGGTCTTGGGCAGCGCGTCGATGAACTCGACCGCGCGCGGATATTTGTATGGCGCGATCGCCGCCTTCACGTGGTCCTGCAGCCGCTTGACCGTGCCTGCGTCCCGCGCCACCCCCGGCGCCGGCACCACGTAGGCCGCGACGATCTCGCCACGCTCGGGGTCGGGCCGCCCGATCACCGCGCATTCCGCCACGTCGGGGTGGCTGAGCAGCGCCGCCTCCACCTCCGGCCCCGCGATGTTGTAGCCGGCCGAGACGATCATGCCGTCCGTGCGCGCCGCAAAACTGAAATAGCCGCCCGCGTCCTGCACGAAGGTGTCGCCGGTGACGTTCCAGCCGTCGCACACGTAGTCGCGCTGCCGCGGGTCCGCGAGATAGCGGCACCCGGTCGGCCCCTTCACCGCCAGCCGCCCCGGCTCGCCGCGCGGAACCTCGCGCATCTCCGCATCGACCACCTTCGCCGCGTAGCCGGTCACCGGCCGCCCGGTGCAGGCCGGGCGGGCGTCCCCGAAGCGGTTGGAGATGAAGATGTGCAGCATTTCGGTCGCGCCGATGCCGTCCAGCATCGGCTTGCCGGTCTTGGCCAGCCACTCCGTGTAGACCGGCGCGGGCAGCGTCTCGCCGGCCGAGACGGCGCAGCGCAGCGACGACAGGTCCGCCCCCTCGTCCATCGCCCGCAGCATCACCCGGTACGCCGTCGGCGCGGTGAAGCACACCGTGGCGCGGTACTGCTGGATGATGTCGATCATGTTCGGCGGCGAGGCGTTCTCGATCAGCGCCGCCGCCGCCCCGAACCGCAGCGGAAAGATCGCGAGCCCGCCCAGCCCGAAGGTGAACGCGAGCGGCGGCGAGCCGACGAATACGTCGTCGGGCGTCACCCCCAGCACCTCGCGCGCTTAGCCGTCCGCGACGATCAAGAGGTCGCGGTGGAAATGCATCGTCGCCTTCGGCTCGCCGGTCGTGCCCGAGGTGAATCCCAACAGCGCCACGTCGTCCTGCGCCGTCGCCACCGCCGCGAAGCGCACGTCCTTGTTCAGCGCCACCCGGTCCAGTTCCGCGTCGTGGTTCGCCGTCCCATCGAAGCCGATCACGCTCCGCAGCGTGCCGGAATCCTTGGCGCAGACCACCATTTCGTCCATCAGCCGCGTGTCACACAGCGCATGGCTGACGCGGGCCTTGTCCACGATCTTGGCCAACTCGCCCGCCCGCAGCATCGGCATGGTGTTCACCACCACCGCGCCGGCCTTGGTCGCGCCAAGCCAGGCCGCCACCATCGCCGGGTTGTTCGCCGAGCGGATCAGCACGCGGTTGCCGGGGCGCACGCCGTAGTCTTCGGCGAGCGCGTGGGCGATGCGGTTGGTCCAGTCGGCGAGCTCCTTGTAGGTGCGCCGCCGTCCGTTGCCGATCAGGGCGGTATGGTCGCCGAATCCCTTCTCGACCAGGCGGTCGGTGAGCTCGACGGCGGCGTTCAGCCGCTCGGGGTACGCGAACCCGTCGAGGTTCAGGTCCGGCCATTGTTCGAGCGGGGGCAGGTTGTCCCGCGCGAAGGTGTCCACATGGGCCGAAGGGAACATCGGTTTCATCCTCCCGCTAAGATCGCGCGCGCGATGACGATCTTCTGTACCTCGGAGGCGCCTTCGTAGATGCGCAGGGCGCGGATCTCGCGGTAGAGGCGTTCCGGCACGCCGCCGACGCGCACGCCGTCGCCGCCGTGGATCTGCACCGCCTTGTCGATCACCGACTGCGCCCGGTCGGTGGCGTAGAGCTTCGCCATCGCCGCCTCGCGCGTCACCCGCGGCGCGCCCATGTCCTTGGCCCAGGCCGCGCGATAGGTGAGCAGCGCCGCCGCGTCGATGTCGAGCGCCATCTCCGCGATCTGCGCCTGCACGAGCTGGAGGTCGGCGAGGGGCGCGCCGAACAGGCGGCGGGAAGTGGCGCGGGCGAGGGTTTCGTCGAGGGCGCGGCGGGCGAAGCCCAGCGCCGCCGCCGCCACCGTCGAGCGGAACACGTCGAGCACCGCCATGGCGATCTTGAACCCCGCGCCCGCCTCGCCGATCAGCGCGTCCCCCGGCACGCGGGCGCCCGCGAACTCCAGCCGCGCAAGCGGATGCGGCGCGATCGTCTCCAGCCGCTCGGCCACCCGCAGGCCCGGCGTGTCCGCCGGCACGAGGAACGCCGACAGCCCCTTCGCCCCCGGCGCCTCGCCCGTCCGGGCGAACACCACGTAGACGTCGGCAATCCCGCCGTTCGAAATCCAGGTCTTCTCGCCGTCGATCACCCAGACGTCACCGTAGCGCCGCGCCGCCGTCTCCATCGCCGCCACGTCCGAGCCCGACCGCAGCTCGCTCAGCGCGAAGGCCGCGATCGCCTCCCCCGCCCGCGTTCGCACGAGCCAATCCCGCTGCCCGGGCGTCCCGAACAGCGACACCGCCCCCATCCCCAGCCCCTGCATCGCAAATGCGAAATCCGCGAGCCCGTCATGCCGCGCCAGCGTCTCGCGGATCAGGCACAGCGCCCGCACGTCGAGCGCGCCCCCCCTGGGCGGCGGCGCGGAGTGCGCCAGCCAGCCCGCCTCGCCCAGCAAGCGCACCAGCCCGCGGCAGGCCGCGTCCACGTCCCCGTGGTCCACATGCCCCAACTCCGCCGCCGCCCATGCGTCGAGCCGCGCCGCCAGCTCCCGGTGGCGGGGTTCGAAGAACGGCCAGGCGAGGAAGCTCGCGTCGGGCATCAGTCCCCCTCGAACACGGGGCGCGCCTTGGCCACGAAGGCGTCGTAGGCGCGGCGGAAGTCGGCGGTCCGCATGCAGATGGCCTGGGCCTGGGCTTCAGCCTCGATGGCCTGATCGAGGCTCATGGACCATTCCTGCGCCAGCATGGTCTTCGTCATCATGTTGGCGAAGCGCGGGCCGTCGGCGATGCGAGTCGCGAGCGCGAGCGCTTCCGCCTCGAGCGCGTCGGGCGCGACGACGCGGTTGAAGAAGCCCCAGGCGAGGGCCTCGTCGGCAGTCATCGCCCGCCCGGTGTAGAGCAGTTCCGCCGCCCGCCCCTGCCCGATGATCCGCGGCAGCATCGCGCAGGCACCCATGTCGCAGCCCGCGAGCCCCACCCGGTTGAACAGGAACGCGACCTTCGCAGCCGGCGTCCCGATCCGCAGGTCCGACGCCATCGCCACGATCGCCCCTGCGCCGGCGCAGACCCCGTCCACCGCCGCAACGATCGGCTTGCCGCAGCCGAGCATCGCGCGCACCAGGTCCCCGGTCAGCCGGGTGAACGCGAGCAGGCCCTTCATGTCGCGCTCGAATAGCGGCCCGATGATCTCGTGCACGTCGCCGCCGGACGAGAAGTTGCCCCCGGTCGAGCCGAACACCACCGCGCCGACGTCGTCCATGTCGCGCAGGGCGCGGAAGGTCGCGCCCAACTCGGCGTAGCTCTCGAAGGTCAGCGGGTTCTTGCGCTCCGGGCGGTCGAGCGCGATCACCGCGACCGCGCCCTCGCGGCCCAAGCGAAAGGTGCGGGGCGCGGCGGCGTCGGTCACGGCCGCGCGCTCCGCGCCTTGCGCGCGCTGCGCGCCAGCCCGGCCAGCGTCGTGACCTCGTCGCGGTTGAGCCCGCCGAGCAGCCCGTCGATCCAGCCCTCGTGCGCCGCCGCCAGCGCCGCGAAGGTCTCGCGGCCCTTCGGGGTCAGCCGCACGATGGCGGCGCGACGGTCCTGAGCGTCGGCCACCCGCACCACCATGTCGTCCGCCACCAGCGCGTCCACCAGCGCGGTGACGTTGCCGTTCGAGACCACCAGCGCGCCGGCGAGCTCGCTCATCCGCATGCCCGCCTCGGTGCGGAAAAGCGCGGCCATGACGTCGAACCGCGGCAGCGTCCAGCCGAGCTCGCGGCGCATGCGGTCGCGCAGCTCCGACTCCACGCCCCGGGTCAGCTTCAGGAGCTGCAGCCAGGCGCGCAGCCGCGCCTTAGAGGCGCCGGGCTCGGGTTGCGGTCCGATGGGCTGACCCTGGACGGTCATATCTCGCCCCCCGCGATGGCGATGGCCTGGCCGTTGACCATGGCAGCGCCGTCCGTGCAGAGCCAGACCGCCGCCGAGGCCACCTCCACGGGCGCGATCAGCCGACCGATCGGGTTCGACGCGGTGATCCGGCCGACGGTGGCGGCCTCATCGAGCCCGGTGCGGGCGGCGATGTTGGCCACGGTGCGGTCGGTCATCGGCGTGTCGACGTAGCCGGGGCAAAGCGCGTTGACCGTGACGCCGTCGCGAGCGACCTCCTTGGCGAGGCCGCGCACCATTCCGACCACGCCGTGCTTGGCCGCACCGTAGGCGGTCACGTAGGGGTCGCCCTTCAGGCCGAGGATCGAGGCTATGGCGACGAGCCGGCCCCAGCCCGGCGGCAGTTGCCGCAGCGCCTCGCGGAAGGTGAGGAACACGCCGGTCAGGTTCACCGCCAGCGTGTCGGACCAGACCGCAAGGCTGGTGCGACGCAGCAGTTCGCTCGTAGCGCCGCCGGCGTTGGCGATCACGATCTCGACCGGGCCGGCGGCGGCAAACATCGCCGCGACCGAGGCCTCGTCGGTCACGTCGCCGACCGCCCAGGTCAAGCCCGGATGCGCCGCGGCGAGCGCTTCGAGCGGCTCGGCGCGGCGGCCGGAGATGCAGACCTGCGCCCCCGCTTCGACGAGCGCCAGCGCGATCGCCGCGCCGACGCCGCTGCCGCCGCCGGAGACCAGCGCCCGCCGGCCTGCGAGCGTGTTCACACCCGCCCCACGGTTTCGGCGCGCTCGGCGAGCCGCCACAGCTGGTTGCGGCCCGACAGGTAAGGGTCGGGCCATTTCTCCGCCCGGTCGCCCAGCGTCCCGGCCGCGCGCAGCGTCCAGTACGGGTCGGTCAGGTGCGGCCGGGCCAGCGCGACGAGGTCGGCGCGCCCGGCCATCAAAATCGAATTCACGTGGTCGGGCTCGTAGATGTTGCCGACCGCGATCGTCGCCATGCCGGTCTCGTTGCGGATGCGGTCGGAGAACGGCGTCTGGAACATGCGGCCGTAGACCGGCTGTCCCCGCACGCTGGTCTGCCCCGCCGAGACGTCGCAGATGTCGACGCCCTCGGCCTGCAGCATGCGCGCGATTTCGACCGTCTCGTCCGGGGTCACGCCCTCGTCGTCGACCCAGTCGGTGGCGGAGACCCGCACCGAGATCGGCTTCTCCGCCGGCCAGACCGCGCGCACCGCCCGGAACACCTCGAGCGGCCAGCGCATCCGGTTCTCCAGGGCGCCGCCGTAGGCGTCGGTGCGCTTGTTGGTCAGCGGCGTGATGAACGCCGACAGCAGGTAGCCGTGCGCCATGTGCAGCTCGACCATGTCGAAGCCGCAGCGCGCGGCCATCGCGGCGCTGGCCACGAACTCTGCGGTCACCCGGTCCATGTCGGCGCGGGTCATCTCGCGCGGGGTCTGGTTCGCGGCCGACCAGGGCAGCGGCGAGGGCGCGATCACCTCCCAGTTGCCCGCCGCCAGCGGCGCGTCCGGTTCCTCCCAGCCGAGCTGGGTCGAGCCCTTCGGCCCGGAGTGTCCGAGCTGGATGCAGATTTTCGCCTCGCTCTCGGCGTGAACGAAGTCGACGATGCGTGTCCAGGCGGCCGCGTGCTCGGGCGCGTAGAGGCCGGTGCAGCCGGGGCTGATCCGGCCCTCGGGGCTCACGCAGGTCATCTCGGTGTAGACGAGGCCGGCCCCACCCTTGGCGCGTTCGCCGTAGTGGACGAGGTGCCAGTCGTTGGGCGCGCCGTCGACCGCCTTGTACTGCGCCATCGGCGAGACGACGACGCGGTTCTTCAGCGTGAGCTAGCGCAGGCGGAACGGCGCGAACATCGGCCGCCGCGCGGGGCCGTTCGCGGCAACGCCGGCCTGGCGCTGGAACCAGGCTTCGGCGCCCTCCAG
>JANOEW010000100.1:0-2429 GCA_031413475.1 Amaricoccus sp. | reverse complement strand
GCCAAGGCCCGCGAGGCCAAGGCCGCCGCCGCGGTCGAGTAGGCCACCCCTTGACCGCGCCGGACGACCTGATCTGCCTCGGCGCGCTCGCGGGCGCCTGGGGCGTGCAGGGCGCGGTGCGGCTCAAGTCGTTCTGCGCCGAACCGGCGGCGATCGCGGACTACGCGCCGCTCCTGACCGAGGACGGCCGCAGCTTCGGCGTGACGCTGATCCGGCCGCTCCAGGGCGCCTTCGCCGCGCGGCTGACCGGCGTCGCCAGCCGCGAGGCCGCCGAAGCGTTGAAGGGCACGCGCCTGCATGCCCCCCGCGCCCGGCTGCCCGCGCTCGCCGCGGACGAGTTCTACCACGCCGACCTGATCGGCCTTGAGGTGCTCGACGCCGGCGGGGCCGCGATCGGCGTCGTCCTGTCGGTCCAGGACCACGGCGCCGGCGACCTGATCGAGGTCGCCCGCCCCGGCCTCGCCTCGGTGCTGCTGCCGTTCACGCGGGCGGCGGCGCCCACGGTCGACCTGGTCGCGCGCCGGATGATCGTCGACCCGCCGCCGGGGCTGCTGGACGACGACGATGGCTGAGGCGCCCTGGACCGCCCGCGTGCTGACGCTCTACCCCGAGATGTTCCCCGGGCCGCTCGGCCAGTCGCTCAGCGGACGGGCGCTGGCGGACGGCCTCTGGCGGCTGGAGCCGGTGCAGATCCGTGCGTTCGCGACCGACCGGCACCGCACGGTGGACGACAGCCCGGCCGGCGGCGGCGCCGGCATGGTGATGAAGCCGGACATCGTCGCCGCAGCGCTCGACGCCGCTGAGCCCGGCCTGTCCCGCGCCGACTGGCCGGCGATCTATCTCTCGCCCCGCGGCCGGCTGCTGACCCAGGGCCGGATCGGCGCGCTGGCCGCCGGGCGCGGCGTGACGCTGCTGTGCGGGCGGTTCGAGGGCGTCGACGAACGCGTCGTCGCGGCGCGCGGGCTCGAAGAGGTCTCGATCGGGGATTTCGTGCTGACCGGCGGCGAGATCGCCGCCATGGCCTTGATCGACGCCGCGGTCCGGCTTATACCCCGCGTTCTCGGAAACGCCGAGTCGGTCGTGCAAGAGAGTTTCTCGCACGGCCTGCTTGAGTTTCCGCACTACACACGTCCGACCGATTGGGAGGGCCGTGCGATCCCCGAGGTTCTCCTCTCGGGGCACCACGGCCGAATCGCCGCCTGGCGGCGGTCCGAGGCGGAGAGGCTGACACGACTACGTCGTCCCGATCTCTGGCGGGCCTATCAGGACCCGGCAGGAGACGCAGAGCTCTCGGACGCGCAGAATACCGCCGCAACAGGCGGGGCAAACGAAAAGGACGACAACGCATGAACCTCATCGAACAGCTCGAGGCCGAGCAGATCAAGGCCCTGGCCAAGGACATTCCCGACTTCGGCGCCGGCGACACCGTCCGGGTCGGCTACAAGGTGACCGAAGGCACCCGCAGCCGCGTTCAGGCCTACGAAGGCGTCTGCATCGCGCGCAACAACGGTTCCGGCATCGCCGCGAGCTTCACCGTGCGCAAGATCAGCTTCGGCGAGGGCGTCGAGCGCGTCTTCCCGCTGCATTCGCCCAACATCGACTCGATCACCGTGGTGCGCCGCGGCAAGGTTCGCCGGGCGAAGCTGTATTACCTGCGCGAGCGCCGCGGCAAGTCCGCGCGCATCGTCGAGAAAACGAACTACCGCGAAGCGAAGCCCACAGCGGCCGAGGCCTGAGGAGCACGACGATGAAAAAGGACATTCACCCGGCCTATCACTTCATCGACGTCAAGCTGGTCGACGGCACCACCTACCGGACCCGCTCGACCTACGGGTCCGAGGGCGCGACGCTGTCGCTCGAGATCGACCCGACCGTGCACCACGCCTGGACCGGCGGCAGCCAGAAGCTGATGGACGCCGGCGGCCGCGTGTCGAAGTTCAAGAAGAAATACGACGGCCTCGGCTTCTGAAAGACCTCTGAAGAAGGTCGTCCGCGCGCGAGCCGGGGCGCGTGCGCACGCGTGCGCACCGAAGCAACCGTATGAAATTGCTTGTGTATCGTTGCGGCATAAACCCAAACTTTACGAAGATTGACGTGTGTCAGGGTGCCTGCCCGTCCTGGTGGAGGTCTCTCTGATCTACGCCGCCGCGAGCGCGGCTCAGGACGGTGGGACCGGCTCGACGCAGCCGGCAACACTTGAAGCTCGGCCAGCCGCCGCGTCAGCGCGGCGGCTGGCCTTACGGAACGCCGTCAGGCGCTCCTGTACTCCTTCGACTTGAAGCTCAGATGCGCGACCGAGGCCGGCCGGGCGGCGAGCTTGCGGATGTTCGCCCAGGTCTGCTTGTAGTTCGGGATGACGAACTCGTTCACCCCATCGCCGTTGATCACGCTGCCCTGCACCCCGGTCGGGTAGCCGAACAGCATGAAGG
>JANOEW010000099.1:0-6765 GCA_031413475.1 Amaricoccus sp. | reverse complement strand
GCAGCACGCGGTCCGCGTTGAGATAGACCTCGGGCACCTCGTCGGAGATCATCAGGATCGCGAGGCCCTCGCTCGCGAGCTTGTGCACGATCCGGAATATCCCCGCCCGCGCGCCGACGTCCACCCCCACGGTCGGGCTGTCGAGGATCAGCAACTTCGGCTCGGTGGCGAGCCATTTCGCCAGCACGACGCGTTGCTGGTTGCCGCCCGAGAGCGTGGAGACGGGATCTTCCGGTCGCCTCACCTTGATCGCGAGATCGGCGATCCACGTCGCCACCAGCGATGCCTTTGCGCGCGTCGAAATCAGTCCGCCCGCACCCGAGATGCGTTTCAGCACCGTCAGCACCAGGTTGTCGGCGATAGCCTGCGGCTGGATCAGCCCGAGCGCCAGCCGGTCCTCGGACACATACGCGATCCCCGCCGCCACGGCGTCGCGGTTCGAGCGCAGCGCCAGCTCGCGGCCGTCGAGCCGGATCGTCCCTCGATCGGGCCGGGTCATGCCGAACAGCGCATGGCCGAGCTCGGTCCGGCCCGCGCCGATCAGTCCGGTCAGGCCCAGCACCTCGCCGGCGCGGATCGTCAGGGACACGTCCTCGAACTCGCCGGCGCGGCTCAGCCCCTCGACCTCGAGCACCGGCCGGGCCGCGGACCGGTCGCCGGCGGCCACGATCGTCTCGAAGCTTCGGCCGGTCATCAGTTCGGTCAGCCGCGACTGCGTCATGCCGACGGCGCTGAAGACGCCTACCAGCCGGCCGTCGCGGAGCACCGTCACCCGGCTCGCGATCGCGAGAACCTCCGCCAGCCGGTGGCTGACGAACACGATCGCCACGCCGCGGTCCGCGAGCTTGCGCACGATCGCGAGCAGGCTGTCGGTCTCGGACTGGGTCAGCGACGCCGTCGGCTCGTCCATGAAGATCAGCCGCGCATCCTGCGCCAGCGCCCGCGCGATCGCGACGATCTGGCGATCAGCGATCGGCAGCGTCCGCAGCCGCGCCGCGATGTCGATCGACACGCCGAGCGTCGCCAGCACGCTCGACGCGACCTGGTTCAGCCGGGCGTGGCGGACCAGTCGCGGCCGGTTCCCCAGCAGAGTCTCGAAGGCGATGTTCTCGGCCACCGACATTTCGGGAAAGAGCGCGAGATCCTGCCAGATCACCGCGATACCGGCCTTGCGCGCCGCGCCCGGCGAGGCGTGCGCGATCGGTTGGCCGAAGTAGTCGATCCGCGCGCCGTCGTCAGGCGCATAAACACCGGTGATGATCTTGATTAAAGTGCTCTTGCCGGAACCGTTCTCGCCGGCCAGGCAATGAACTTCGCCCGCCGCCACGTCGAAGGCGACATCGTCGAGCGCGCGCACGCCGCCGAACACCTTTGACACGTTCGACAGCCGGATCGCGGGAACGACGCCTGCCGCATCTGCCAGGTAAGACACGCCCGCCTATCCGCGACCGGCGCCGGCCGCGCGCAGCGGCGCCGACCGCGCGCTCGGACCGGCCGATCGGATCCCGCCCGCCGGCACATGCGGCGCGGCTGCATCGACCGAACCAGGGCGATGCGCCTTGCTCATGCGTTCGGCTCGCACGATCGGCCGGGCGTCCGTCGTCGCCCGGGCCCAGCGTCGCGTCAGAGTCCGAGGTCGGCGAGGCCGTCCACGGTCTCCGCGTTGATCGGGATCAGGTTGTCCGTGATGATGTTGCGGCCATCGGCTTCCGGCGAGACCACGCCGAGGCCGGCGATCTCCATCCCGTCGGTGATCTCGGTCCCATCGACCATCATCTTGCCCATGGTCACGAACACCCGCCCCGCCTCGGCCGGGTTCCACATGAAGCCGCCGCTGATCGCGC
This sequence comes from Amaricoccus sp., assembly GCA_031413475.1. Classification (GTDB taxonomy): domain Bacteria; phylum Pseudomonadota; class Alphaproteobacteria; order Rhodobacterales; family Rhodobacteraceae; genus Amaricoccus. The sequence goes on along the minus strand of JANOEW010000099.1, from coordinate 4,921 downwards.
CCGATTTCACCAGGTCGCGCCCCTGCCCCGGCGAGAACGGTCCGAGCACATAGACCTGACCCGTCAACCGGCGCTCCTCGATCGCGCGGCCGGCGCCGATCGGACCCTGGCTGCCGAACGCGAGGAAGCCCTTCAGGTTCGGGTTTGCCGCCAGCAGGTCCAGCGCGGTCTTGCGGCTGTCGTCGACGCTCTCGGCCACGCCGTAACGTTCGCCGATCAGCTTCATGTCGGGATGGTTCGCGGCGAGATAGGCGATCCCCGCGTCGGCCCAGGCGTTGTGCAAGGGCACTGTCAGCGAGCCGACGAACACCGCGTATTCGCCCTCCCCGCCCATCTTCTCGGCCAGGAGCTTGGCGTGGCTCTCACCGAAGCCGTCGGCCGACGCCATCTCGAAGTTCCAGTCGACGTTCTCGATGCCCGGCCCCTCGTGCGAGATGACCTTGATCCCCGCCTCGCGCGCCTTCGCCAGCACCGGCTCCAGCGCCGCCTCGTCGTTCGGCACGACGCCGATCACGTCGACGCCCTTCGCGATAAGGTCCTCGATCGCGCGCACCTGCAGCGCCGGGTCGGCGCTGGTCGGGCCGATCATCTCGGCCTCGACGCCGAGCTCGGCTCCCTTCTCCTTGATCCCCATCTCCATGGCGTTGAACCACGGGATGCCGCCGATCTTGACCACCACGCCCATGGTCGGCGCGTCCTGCGCCGCCGCGGGCAGCGCCAGCACGACCGCGAGCGCGGCCCCGGACAGGAATGCAGACAGGCTCCGTTTCATGTGACTCTCCCAGATCGATCGCGCCCCGTCTACGGGCTTGTTCTTGGCCTCCCGAAAGCGCGGCGCGGGGCGAGACCCGACGCACGATCGATGCAGCAGATGACCCAAGGAAAGCGAGTCCAGTCAAGGAAAATCCGAACCGCGGGACGCGGCGCGGTGAACCGGCCGGCGCTCGGCGCGTCCCCGCGCGGGATCGATCCAGTTCCGACGCGGCGGGCGCGGTCGCGTCCGAGACGCGGCCGGTGCGATGCCCCCGAAATGGTGGGACCGCGCCGCTTCACGGCAGCGTCGGTTCGTGGTTAGATACATTGTTTGCTAAATCTTTATGGGAGTGACGCATGTTCACCCGCGCGCCGTTTGCCGCTGCTTCGACCTTCCTCTTCCTCGTCGCCGCCCTTGCTGGCCCGCTCGCGGCAGGCCCGGCGCTCGACAGGGTCCGCGACCGCGGAATCATGGTCGCGGCGGCCGATCCGACATGGCCGCCGTTCTCGTGGCGCGACCCGCTCGGCGAGTTCCACGGCTTCGACGTCGAGGTCACCCGCGCCATCGCCGACCGCCTCGGCGTCCGGGTCGAGTTCGTCACACCTTCGTGGGAGGAGCAGACCGCTGGCGGCTGGAACGACCGCTGGGATATCGCCGTCACCAATATGACGCCCACGGCCGAGCGCGCGGCGGCGCTCGTGTTCCCTGCGATCTACACCTACGGATTCGCCGCGCTGGCCGTTCCCGCCGACAAGACCGACCTGCATGCGCCCGCGGACGTCAGCGGCCTGCGCATCGGCGTCGTCGAGGACACGATCTACGAGAAGTACCTCCGGCGCGAGGACTTGGGGATCGCCGGAGCGCCGGACGTCGCCTACCTGATCGACGACCCCGAAATCGTCGCCTTCGCCGACTCCGCCTCGCCCTACCGGACCGTCGTCGCGGGGGAGATCGTCGACGCCGTGATCGACGACCTGATCGCGGTGAAGGCGCAGATCGCTCAGGGCCGCCCGATCCGCGTCGTCGGCGACCCGCTCTTCGCCGCGCCCGCCGCCGTGGCGATCGATCTCGGCGACCCCGAGTTCGCCGCCGAGCTCGTCAGGATCGTCGGCGAGATGCACGCCGACGGAACGCTACGCCGTCTGTCGATCACGTGGTTCGACGCCGACCACAACCGCGCCCTCGCCTTGCGCTGACGCCCGCCAGCGCCAACCCTCCGCTGGTGCGGCTTCCGGCCGAATTACCGGGCGGGTGAGTGCGTCGTACGCGCGTCTTGGACGGTCGGGGCAAGGCCAGCCGCCGACCGCCCCTTCGGCCGACCGAACGGCGCGAACAGCAGCACCCCGCCTGCACCGTGCAAGCTCGGTCTGTCTCACGACGCCGAGGCGGAGCCTTCCTTGCGGTCGACGTAGATCAGCAGCGGCTCGCCCTTGCGCATGATGCAGTCCTCGTTGACCACCGCCTCCGCCACGCCTTGCATCGAGGGCAGATCGAACATCGTGTCGAGCAGCACCTTCTCGAGGATCGAGCGCAGACCCCGCGCGACGTCGTCGTCGGCCTTTCCCCCGCCGACCGAGCCGCGCTGCTGCGTTTCCTGGGAAGCCATGTGATGCGCCGGCTCGCCGCCGTCGCCTGGCTCCTGCTCGCGAGCCCCGCCGCGGCCATCGACCACGCCGGAATCGCCGCCCGCGCCCTCGACGCTCATATCCTGCCGGCGTTCGACGCGTTGGCGGCGGCGACGGCCGCGCTTGCCGATGCGGCCGCCGACTGCGATGAACCGGAGACGCTGCGCGGCGCCTATGATTCCGCGTTCGACGCCTGGATCGGCGCCGCACACCTCCGCTTCGGACCGCTGGAGGAGGATCGCCCTGACCGCGCCGCGGGGCGGCCTGATGCTGATCTTCGATCGGGACGGCGACGGGGTGACGACGCACGAGGCGCCCGACCGGTGTGGCGTCGCCGCCGCCGGCGACGGATTCGCCTGCAACACCGGCTTCGGCATCTTCGTCGCGCCGGACGCACGCGCAGCGAAGACGCACGCCGGGCTTGCCCTTTTACTAACGCCTCGTCGCCCTCGCAGGCGGTTGAGCGGGGCTGGGTCGCCGGCGCCTCAGGGCCTGGGGCTGCTGCAACTTCAGATCGTCGCGGACATCACCAGCAACGCGAGCGGCGCCGCCCCGGAGGAGCGGCGCCTACCTCTGCGCGACTGCGGTTCGAGAAAGCCGTCAGTTCGCCATCATTTCCTTGATCTTGATGCGCTGCTCGTCGGGCCCATCGTTGCTTTCCTGCACGAGCTGCACCTGCAGCAGTTCGTCGGTCGTCATCGCTTCGACGTCGACTTCATCCGCGATGCCCAGCTTGGCGAGATACGCGCCGACGTAGGCCTTCACCACCATGTCTCCGTCGAGGTCTTCCGCGGACAGGTCGCCCGCGGCAGCCGTCGGCTCGACCGAACCGCCCGCGGCGATCCGCTCCTCGGCGCCAGTCATGATCGTTTCGATCCGCTGCACCTTGCTGGTCTGGGTCCCAGCGGAGGAACTGACCGCCTGGATCTGGGTGAGTTCGTCGAGCGACAACGACTCGATCATCGCGGTGTCCATGTTCAGCTGCGCCATGGCGGAGGTCGCCGAATCCTGCAGTTGCTTCAGGCCGAGTTCCTGGGAAAAGGCGGCGCCGGCAATCATCGATAGCGAGAGCGCAGTTGCCGATACGGCGGTCATCAGACGGTTCATGGGATTCTCCTCGATTGGATTTCGCAATCAGCGCGCCGTTCGCACGCCTGCCACCGTCAACGTGTCGGTCCCCCGATGGTTCCCGGGGCCAGCCCCGGTCGGGCCATGGCGTCCGAGCTTGCCCGGTCGCGTTGGGCTGGATACGTTCGCGCCGCAAGCAGCCGGGCCGCGCCAAGTGTTCCTGACCCCCAACCTCAATCGCGCGCTCGCGGTCTCGACGGTCGTGTTCGTGATCGACCGGGTCAGCAAGATCTGGGTGGTCGAGCGGCTCGATCTCGCCACCCGGCTCCGGATCGAGGTGGTGGATCCCTGGTTCAACCTGACCATGGCCTGGAACCAGGGCGTGAACTTCGGGCTGGTCGATCTCGGGCCGGCAGGACGCTACTGGCTGGCCGGCCTCGCGGTCGCGATCGTCGTGGGCCTCGCCATCTGGGCGCGGCGCAGCCGCGGCTGGGCGACCGCCGTCGGCGTCGGCGCGGTGATCGGCGGCGCGCTCGGCAACGTCTGGGACCGGCTACAGTGGGGCGCGGTGGCGGACTTCGTCAACATGAGCTGCTGTGGCGTCGACAATCCATTCGCCTTCAACGTCGCCGACGCGGCGATCTTCGGCGGCGTGGTCCTGCTGCTGTTCGCCGACGGCGGGCGCAACGCGCCGCGCGACAGCACGTGACGCGCGCCGCATTGTGAGCTAGAGGAACCGGCGATGAAGCAAAACCGGCTCAAGGTGCGCGCGGGACGGCCCTTCGCCATGGCGTTGGCCATGCTGGCGGCGGGCGTCCTCGCCGGCTGCGGCGAAGGCGGCGTGGCCGGCGCGCTGCGCACGGCCGGGGTGGGCGGCGCGCCGGACGAGTTCCTGGTGCTGCCGACGAAGCCGCTGGAGATGCCCGCCGATCTCTCGGCCCTGCCGCCGCCGACCCCCGGCGCGGTCAACCGGGTCGATCCGCGACCGGAGGTCGAAGCCGTCGCGGCGCTGACCGGACGCCCGGCGGCCCCGGGCGCCGCGAGCGCCGGCGCGCTGATCGCGCGCGCCGGCCCGGTCGATCCGCAGATCCGGGCGCAGCTCGCGAGCGAAGACGCGGTCTACCGTCAGGAAAACCGCGGACGACTGCTCGAACGGTTCTCGGACAACGACGCGGACTGGACGATCTACCGGAACATGCGGCTGAACGCCGACGCCGAGTTCGACCGACTGCGCGCCCGCGGGGTGCGTGTCCCTGCGGCGCCGCCGCTGCCCGAGTAGCCGAACCGGAGCGGCCCGTTCCGCCTGCGGTCACGGTTCGGCACGCCCCGCTTTTCCCGTAGCGCTGTGCGACTCCGCTATGCTACCAATAGGGGTATGCAGGCCGAGCGCCCCAATATAGCGGCAGTACGCCGCCCGATTCGTCAGCTCGACGCCGCGTCGGCGAACCGCATCGCCGCCGGCGAGGTGGTCGAG
>JANOEW010000098.1:0-15111 GCA_031413475.1 Amaricoccus sp. | reverse complement strand
CATCCAGGTCGAAGTGCCGCCGGGCACGCGCGAGCTCACGCTGGACAACAACCGCGCGCTCTTCATCGTCAATGGCGTGCGCGATCGTCTGCGGGTTCTGCTGGTGTCGGGCGAGCCCTATCCGGGCGAGCGGACCTGGCGCAACCTGCTCAAGTCGGACAGCGCGGTCGACCTGGTGCACTTCACCATCCTGCGGCCCCCGGACAAGCAGGACTTCGTGCCGGTGTTCGAGCTCAGCCTGATCGCGTTCCCGACGCAGGAATTGTTCATGGAGAAGGTCGACGAGTTCGACCTGATCATCTTCGACCGCTACAAGCGGCGCGGCATCCTGCCGAACCACTATTTCGAGAACATCGCCCGCTACGTGCGCGAGGGCGGGGCGCTGCTGATCGGCTCGGGCGAGGAGATCGCCGGGGCGGACAGCCTGGCGCGCTCGCCGCTGAACGAGGTGCTGCCGGTGGCGCCGACCTCGCGGGTGCTCGAGGAGGGCTTCACGCCGCGGGTGAGCGCGGTCGGCGCGCGCCACCCGGTCACGGCGGGGCTGGAGGAGCACGCACCGCGGCCGACCGCCGAGGACGGCACGCCGGGCTGGGGCCGCTGGTTCCGCATGGCCGAGGTCGAGACCCGCAGCGGCACGCCGGTGATGGAGGGGCCCGACGCCCGGCCGCTGCTGGTGCTCGACCGCCAGGGCGAGGGGCGGGTCGCGCTGATCGCCTCGGACCAGGCCTGGCTGTGGAGCCGCGGCTTCGAGGGCGGCGGGCCGCAGGCCGAATTGCTGCGGCGGCTGGCGCACTGGCTGATGCAGGAGCCCGAGCTCGAGGAGGAGGTGCTGTCGGGCGCGCGACAGGAGGGCGAGCTGGTGCTGAGCCGCCGCACGCTCGCCGAGACCGTGCCGCCGCTGACGGTGACCAGTCCATCGGGCGAGGCCGCGACCGTCGCGATGATCGAGGTCGCACCTGGCCGCTGGGAGGGACGGCTGGACGCCGAGGAGAACGGCGTCTGGCGGCTGGAAAACGGCGACCTGACCGCGGTCGCGGTGGTCGGCCCGCGCGCGCCGCGCGAGTTCGCCGACCCGGTTTCGACCGGCGCGGTGCTGGCAGGGCTGGCCGAGGCGACCCGCGGCGGGGTGAAGCGGCTGGAGGACGGCGTTCCGGACCTGCGCCTGGTGCGCGAGGACCGCGTGTCCGAAGGGCGCGGCTGGATCGGGCTCGCCGACCGCGAGGCGTATCAGCTGCGCGACATCCGGCAGCTGAGCCTCGCGCCCGGCTGGCTGATGCTGCTGCTCGCCGGCGGCTTCGCGTTCGCCGCCTGGCGGATCGAGGGGCGGTGACCGCTCCGCCGCGCGGCACCTGCGTGCGGGCGACCGCAGTCGGAGCGGCCGGCCGCGGAGCCGACGGCGCGGCGTGGCCCGATGCCTGTGGACAAAGTTGGCGCGAGGCGCAACATGACTTGCGTTCGCGACGGAGCCGGTGACGATCGCAGTCTGGAGACCCGAGATGCAGATGCCGTTCCCCGATCCTGCCATCCTTGCCCGGAAGGGCGAGATCGTGCGGCGGCTGCAGGGCGTCCTGCCCGCCGATGCGGTGATCTTCGAATCGACCGAGGTGAAGGCCTACGAATGCGACGCCTTGACCGCGTATCGCTGCCCGCCGCTGGCGGTGGTGCTGCCCGCTTCGACCGAAGAGGTGGCGGCGGCGTTGCGGGTCTGCTTCGAACTCGGCGTGCCGGTGGTTCCGCGGGGGTCGGGCACCAGCCTCGCGGGGGGCGCCTTGCCGACCGAAGACAGCGTCGTGCTGGGGGTCGCGCGCCTGACCCGCGTGCTCGAGGTCGACTACGCGAACCGCTTCATCCGGCTGCAGACCGGGCGCACCAATCTGAGCGTCACCGCCGAAGTCGAGGGCGAGGAGTTCTTCTACGCCCCCGACCCGTCGAGTCAGCTCGCCTGCGCCATCGCCGGCAACATTGCGATGAACTCCGGCGGGGCGCATTGCCTCAAATACGGGGTGACGACCAACAACCTGCTCGGCGTCGTGATGGTGCTGATGGACGGCACGGTGATTGAACTCGGCGGAGCGCATCTCGACGCGCCCGGCTTCGATCTGCTCGGGGTCGTGTGCGGCTCGGAGGGCCAGCTCGGGGTCGTCACCGAAGCGACGCTTCGGATCCTGCGCAAGCCCGAGGGGGCGCGGCCGGTGCTGATCGGCTTCGATACGTCCGAGGTCGCCGGGGCCTGCGTCAGCGACATCATCAAGGCGGGCGTGCTGCCGGTGGCGATCGAGTTCATGGACCGGCCCTGCATCCGCGCCTGCGAGGACTTCGCCCATGCCGGCTATCCGGACGTCGAGGCGCTGCTGATCGTCGAGGTCGAGGGCTCAGAGGCCGAGATCGCCGAACAGCTGGAGAAGATCGTGGCGATCGCGCGGCGGCACGACCCGGTCGAACTGCGCGAGAGCCGGTCGGCCGAGGAGAGCGCGCTGATCTGGAAGGGGCGCAAGTCGGCGTTCGGCGCGATGGGGCAGCTGGCGGACTACATCTGCCTCGACGGCACGATCCCGGTGAGCGAGCTTCCGTTCGTGCTGCGCCGGATCGGCGAGTTGACGGCGGGGTACGGACTGGGGGTGGCCAACGTCTTCCACGCCGGCGACGGCAACATGCACCCGCTGATCCTCTACGACGCCAACAAGCCCGGCGATCTGGAGAAGGCCGAAAGCCTCGGCTTCGACATCCTGCGCCTGTGCGTCGAGGTGGGGGGGTGTCTGACCGGCGAGCACGGGGTGGGGGTGGAAAAGCGCGACCTGATGGACGTGCAATACGCGCCCGCCGATCTGGAGGCGCAGCTGCGGGTCAAGGACGTGTTCGACCCGCGCTGGCTGTTGAACCCTGCCAAGGTGTTTCCGCTGGCCGTCACCGAGAGTCGGCGCGCCGCGTGATCGGCGGCGTAGATCCGCACCCGTCTGCCGCGATGCCCCGCCGGGCCGGCGAGGCACGCCGATGTCCGACCTGATTCCGACGAGCGAAGCCGAGCTGGCCGAAGCGGTGCGCGTAGCGGCGGCGCGGCGCGAGGGTCTGGCGATCCGGGGCGGCGGCACCCGCGGCATCGGTCCCGCCGTGGCCGGGGCGACGCTGTCGACGGCGGGACTGGCCGGGATCACGCTCTATGAGCCCGGCGCGCTGACGCTGGTGGTGCGCGCCGGCACGCCGCTGGCCGAGGTCGAAGCAGCGCTGGCGACCGAAAGCCAGCGGCTGCCGTTCGAGCCCTGGGACGGGCGGGCGCTGAGCGGGGCGAACGGCGCGCCGACGGTCGGCGGCATGGCGGCAGTGAACGCCTCGGGTCCGCGACGCCTGCAGGCGGGGGCCTGCCGCGTCAGCATGATCGGGGTGCGGTTCGTCGACGGGACCGGCGCGATCGTCAAGAACGGCGGCCGGGTGATGAAGAACGTCACCGGGCTCGACCTGGTGAAGCTGATGGCCGGCAGCCATGGCACGCTCGGGGTGCTGACCGAGGTGGCGTTCAAGGTGCTGCCCGCGGCGGAGACCACGGCGACGCTGGTGTTCGACGGGCTCGACGTCGCCGCCGCGATCGAGCTGATGACCGCCGCGACCGGGACGCCGTTCGAGGTCAGCGGCGCCGCCCATGCGCCGCAGGGTCTCGGCGACGGGCCGGCGACGCTGCTGCGGCTCGAAGGTCTGGCCGGTTCGGTGGCGCATCGCGCCGGTGCGCTCGCCCGCACGCTGGATCGCTATGGCCCCTGCCGGGTGGTGGAGGGGCCGGGCGACTGGGCCTGGATCCGCGACGCCGCCGGCTTTGCCGGGCGTGACGGCGCGGTTTGGCGGGTGTCGGTCAGGCCGACCGACGGCGTGCGCGTGGCCGCGGCGTTGCCGCAGGCCGACCTGGTGTTCGACTGGGCGGGCGGGCTGGTCTGGGCGCGTCTCGACGAGGCGGTCGATCTGCGTGGCGTGCTCGCGGGAGTTCCCGGGCACGCGACGCTGGTGCGCGCCTCCGAGGCGGTCAAGGCGCGCTGGGGCGTGTTTGCGCCCGAGCCCGCGCCGGTGGCCGATCTGGCGGCGGGACTGCGCGCCAGGTTCGACCCGGCGGGGGTGCTGAACCCTGGCCGAATGGGCGCGCGCGCGCTGGCGCCGGCCTGATCCGAGACGCGGGATGCAGACGACATTCACCCCCGAGCAGTTGGCCGATCCCGCCACGGCGCGGTCGAACACGATCCTGCGGACCTGCGTGCATTGCGGCTTCTGCACCGCGACCTGCCCGACCTACCAGATCCTCGGCGACGAGCTCGACAGTCCGCGCGGCCGGATCTACCTGATCAAGGACATGCTGGAAACCGGCCGGCCCGCAGACCCGGAGACGGTCAAGCACATCGACCGTTGCCTCAGCTGCCTCGCGTGCATGACCACCTGCCCCTCGGGGGTGCATTACATGCATCTGGTCGATCACGCACGCGAATACATCGAGGCGACCTATCGCCGGCCCGCCTTCGAACGGGCGCTGCGCTGGACGCTGGCGAAGATCCTGCCCTATCCGGCGCGGTTCCGGCTGGCGCTGCGCGCGGCGAAACTCGGGCGGCCGCTGGCGAGCCTGATGCCGGATCCGCGGCTGCGAGCGATGCTGGAGATGGCCCCGAAGGTGGTCCCGCCACCGAGCCGTATGGACCGGCCGCAGGTCTTTGCCGCCGAAGGCCCGCGGCGCAGGCGGGTCGCGCTGCTGACCGGCTGCGCCCAGCGTGTGCTGAACACCGACATCAACGAGGCGACGATCCGGCTGCTGACCCGGCACGGCTGCGAGGTGGTGATCGCCGCCGGCATGGGATGCTGCGGCGCGCTGACCCATCATATGGGCAAGACGGCGGAAAGCCACGCGACGGCGACGAAGAACATCCGTGCCTGGATGGCCGAGGTCCATGGCGCCGGGCTCGACGCGATCGTGATCAACACGTCGGGATGCGGCACCACGGTGAAGGACTACGGTCACATGTTCCGCGGCGCGGCGCTCGCCGCCGATGCGGCGACGGTCGCGGGCCTCGCGCGCGACGTCTCGGAGGTCATGGTCGAGCTGGGGGTGAACGGAACCCGCGCGCCGCGCCTCCGGGTCGCCTATCACGCAGCCTGCTCGCTCCAGCACGGCCAGCAGATCAAGACCCATCCCAAGACGCTGTTGAAGGCGGTGGGGTTCGACGTGGTCGAGCCGCGCGACGCGCATCTTTGCTGCGGATCGGCGGGCACCTACAACCTCATGCAGCCGGCGCTCGCGCCGGAGCTGAAGGGCCGCAAGGTGGCGAGCCTGGCCGAGAAAACCCCGCAGGTCATCGCGGCGGGCAACATCGGTTGCATGATCCAGATCGGCTCGGGGACCACGATCCCGGTCGTGCACACCGTCGAGCTGCTGGACTGGGCGACGGGCGGGCCGAAGCCGCGCGCCCTGGTCGGCGCGTGATGCGCGCGGCGCTGCTGGCGCTCGGATTCGCGGCGGCGCCGGCGGGGGCAGGCGAGTTGATCTGGCCCGAGGGCGGCGGCGAGCGGCGCTTTCTCGAGGCCGACGAGGCGGCCGGGTTCCGCGCGGTCGGGCGGCTGAACGTCGCCGGGGCGCGGTTCTGCACCGCGGCGCTGGTCGCCCCGCGCGAGGTGCTGACGGCGGCGCACTGCCTGTTCCATCCGCGCACCGGCCGCGCGGTCCCGCTCGACGAGCTGCGCTTCGTGCCGGGGCAGCGGCTCGACCAGAACCTCGGGGTCTGGCGGGTGCTGCGCGCCGCGATCGCCCCCGGCTTCGCGCCGGTCGAGGCCCCGAGGCCGGAGGATCTGCGGACCGACATCGCGCTGCTCGAGCTCGACGCCCCGGTCGACGAGCCCTCCGCGCCGCCGTTCGCAGTCGCTCCGCTGCTCGAAGGCGATCCGTCGCTCACCATCGTCTCATACGCCCGGGACCGGGCGCAGGCCCCGTCGATCAGCGAGGGCTGCCCGCCGCTCGGCACGATCGGCGAGGTGCTCGTGGTGAACTGCACCGTCGAGCAGGGGGTCTCCGGCGCGCCGGTCTTCGTGGATCGGACCCTCGTTGCCGTGGTCGCGGCCATGGGCAACCTGCCGGACGGCGGAGCCTTCGCGCTCACCGTGCTCGCGGCGCCCTGGATCGAGGTCCTGCGCGCCGATCTGGCGGCGCAGGCGGCGGCAGGCGATCCGGCGCCCGCCGGCGAGGGCGATGCGCCTCTTGAAACGCCGCAGACCCCTTCCCAAGTCCCTGAGGTTCGGGGCCGCTGAGCGGGCCGGACCACCGAAAGCGGGCCAGTCCCCGAGGGATGGCCCGGACCCTGTGTCGCTTCTTGGAGGATGCATCATGCGCCACTTCGACCTTACCCCCCTCTATCGTTCCACCGTCGGCTTCGACCGTCTGGCCACCATCCTGGACCAGGTGATGTCCGCCGATCCGGCCCAGACCGCCTATCCGCCCTACAACATCGAGAAGACCGGCGACGACGCCTACCGCATCACCATCGCGGTGGCCGGGTTCGCCGAAGCGGAGCTGTCGATCGAATCGCGTGACGGCCAGTTGATCGTCTCTGGCCGCAAGGCGGAGCCCGAGGACAAGGGCGCGTTCCTGCACCGCGGCATCGCCACCCGCGCCTTCGAGCGTCGGTTCCAGCTCGCCGACCACGTGCGGGCCGAGGCCGCGACGACCGAGAACGGCCTGCTGCACATCGACCTGGTGCGCGAGGTTCCCGAGGCGCTGAAGCCGCGACGGATCGAGATCGCCGGACGCGCCACGATCGAAGGATCTTCGGAGGCGCAGGCGGCCTGACAGGTCGGCCGCGCGAGCGGATCGGGGCCGTCAGGGCCACGGCGGGGCGGGCGCCGTGCGGCGCTCGCCTTTTTGCTGCGTCAGAGCAGAAAGTCGCTCGCGTCGAGCGTGACGCCGACGTCGTGGCGCAGCCTGATGGCGAGGTCGTCGTCCAGCGTCACGACCGTGCGCCGGGCGTCGATCTGCACGATTTCCAGGTCGTCGAACGCTGCGCCGGTGGCGGTCAGGTCGAGCACGTCCTTCTCCTCGAAGTCGCAGATCACGTCGCGCCCGTCTCCTCGGGCGAACACGAACCGATCGGCGCCGGCCCCGCCATGCTGGCGGTCGTCGCCGAACCCGCCGATCATCACGTCCGCCCCGGCCTTGCCGGCAAGGAGATCGGCGCTGCCGCCGCCCGAGAGCTCGTTCGAGCCGCAGCGGCCTATCAGCCTGTCCGCGCCGAGCGAGCCGGTCAGGTCGCCGTCGCGTCCGGTCACGCGCGCCGTCACGACGCCGACGAGGTTGATCAGCGCCGTGGTGCCGGAAATCTCGTAGGCCACCGCGATCTGGGCGTTGCCGGTGGCGCTGTCGGCCGCGTCGATGAAGCGGATGGTCTCCGGCCCCACGTCGTCCGCCACCGCGCTCTCGATGTAGGCGGCCAACTCCGGCGCGTACCAGCAACCTTTACCGTGAAAGCGAACGCTTCTACGAAATCATCCGTGATTTCCTGAAGGCGGCGCAAAAAGTGTGGGGTGATGGCTGGGGGCATGACGCCTACCAGATCACCAAACCGGTGGCGCTGAAAGCGATGATCCGGGTGTGCGCCGACCTTGCGCGCACCGATGCCGAACCGGCGCAGGGCCGCATCAAGCGCTGGGAAGACCGGCTGGCGCCGTGGGCGGCACAACGCGCCCAGTTCAAGGGCGATGGTTTTTACGAACGCTTCCCGGCCAAGGGCCAGACCGAGCGGGTGACCCGCATCCACCGCGATCTCGCAAAGTGGGCCGGCATCGAAGTCAAAGCCAAGGTACGCGCCGCCAAGAGCTGAAGCCATCCGTGGAAAAACAAAGCGGCGCATCATGCGCCGCTTTTTTTACGTCAGGCGATTATTGGTCGCGAGTTTTTCAGGTCAGGCGACGACTTCTTCGCCGCGTCCTTATCCTGCCGCGTTCTTAAAGCCAGGCGACGATTCCTTCGCCAAATCGATATTACGCCGCGAGGTTTTAGGCCAGGCGATGAAGTATTCGCCGCGTCCTACTTCCCGGCCTGCACCATGATTTCCACCAGCGTGTCCGGCGAGCCCAGTCGCGCTTCGACGCAGGCGCGCGCCGGCAGGTTCTGCTGGTCGGCCCAGGCCGCCCACGCTTCGTCCATTTCCGGTTTTGCGCGCATGTCGGTGATCCAGATCGTTGCCGACAGCAATTTCGACTTGTCGGTGCCCGCGGTCTTCAGCAGTGCGTCAATCTTGGCGAGGATTTCCGCGGTCTGTGCGCGCATGCCCTTGCTGCGGTCATCGGCGGTGATGCCGGCGAGGTAGGCCACATTGCCGTGGGTTACGGCGCGGGACAGTCGTTTGTCGCTGTTGAATCGTTTGATGTCGCTCATGTTTGCATGCTCCACAGATGGGGTGTTTAAGGGGGGTGTTTAAGAAAATTCCTGTCGCGCCCGGAACGCGCGCTGGTTCAGATCTGGCCGGTGGTAATCAGGCGACCGAGAAAGAAAATGCCGGTGGCGATAAAGGCGAACAGCACGAAATCAGGAATCTTGCTTTCGCGTTTGCCGCCGATCTGTGCGGTATACAGCGCCCTGAACACAAAAATTGCAGCGATGACCAGGATGATGGTCATTACCGGCGCCTGATACTGCGCGCGCCATAACGCGCCCAAACCCTGGGAAAACCACCCGTCATCGCGGAACAGGTGGAAGGCGATGCCGCCGATGCCGAGGAGTATCAGTCCGCCGACCAGAAATGCGCCGAGGGTGGAGAGTAATGCCTTCATCGTATGGGTCCAGTAAGCTTTTAATTTGCCTGCGGAAAAAACCGGCGCCCCAGTATAACGCACGTCCTGCGGTGCGGCAGCGAGGATGTGTGCCGGCGGGGATGCGAAGGGTGGCGGTGCGTCGGCTACAATCCGCTTTGAGCAATTGCTGGCCAACCATGAACATTCTCGCTCTCGACACATCAACAGAATATTGCAGCGCCGCCTTGTGGCGGGACGGTGCCGTGCACGAGCGCGCGGAGCGCGCCGGACAGGGGCATTCTGAGATACTGACCGGCATGGCGGACGCCGTGCTGGCCGAGGCTGGCCTGCGGCTGGCCATGCTCGATGGCATTGCTTACGGACAGGGTCCGGGTTCTTTCACCGGACTGCGCATTGCCTGTGCCGTGGCGCAGGGGCTGGCGTTTCCCGGCGATATTCCGCTGGCCGGTATAGTGACCCTGCATGCGATGGCGCTGGCTTGCGGCGCAGACAAGGTGGTGTGCTGCCTCGATGCCCGCATGCAGGAGATCTATCACGCGGCCTATGTGCGGGAAGGCAATGTTTATATTGAAGTGTCAGCGCCGCGGGTCTGTGCGCCGGCGGCCGCACCGGAACTGCCGGGCAAGGGATGGACCGGATGTGGCAGCGGTTTCGCGGCATACCGCGATGTATTGCAGCAGCGTTATGGCACGACCCTGGTGGACATGGATGGCGATGTGTATCCGCATGCCCGGGATATCGCGCGATTGGCTGCGCCGGTATTCGCTGCCGGGCATGGCATCCGGGCGGAAGAAGCGGCACCTTTGTACATCCGCGACAAGGTCGCGCTGAAAACGGCGGAGCGATGAGCGCGCAACTCGATGACCTGCCGCGGTTCCGGTGCATGACGACTGGCGATCTGGCTGCGGTTGAGGCGATTGAGGGTAGTGTGTATACGCATCCGTGGACTCCCGGCAATTTCTCCGATTCGCTGGAGGCGGGATACCACTGCTGGGTCATGGAGCGCGAAGGCCGCGTGGCCGGTTACGGCGTGGTAATGATCGCGGCGGGAGAGGCGCACTTGCTGAACCTGAGCATCGCCTTGCCGCTGCAGCGCCGGGGTCTGGGCAGCGAATTGCTGCGTTTTTTCATCAAGCTGGCCCGGGATTACGAAGCGCAGACCATATACCTGGAAGTGCGGGAATCAAATTTCGCCGGCCGCGCCTTGTATGCGCAGCACGGCTTTGCCGAGATCGGCGTACGCCGGACTTATTATCCGGCGGGTGCGGTGCGCGAAGATGCGGTGACCATGGAAAAAAAGCTGCCATGATGGATACTTGCGGCAATACTTCGTGCCGCATCTTGATATGACTGATGGCCAGAATACGCGTCGTGATGAGCTGCTGAAAGAAATCGGCATCAGCCCGGTATGGCAGTTGCGTGATGCGCTCCAAGCGGAGGCGGAGGTCACGGCGTTTGCTCCCGCTGCAGCGCTGGCGGCACGCGAGCCTGAGGTGCCGATGGCGGCGCCGGTGGTGTCGCGCAGCGATAACGCCGGCCCGGTCGTCGGCATGGACTGGCCGGCGCTAAAAGCCTGCGTCGCGGACTGCACGGCCTGCGTGCTGCACCAGAAACGCAACAAGACCGTGTTCGGTGTCGGCGATGAAAACGCCGACTGGCTGTTTGTCGGCGAAGGCCCGGGCGCGGACGAGGATGCGCAGGGCGAACCGTTTGTCGGGCAGGCGGGCAAACTTCTCGACAACATGCTGGCGGCGATTGCGCTCAAACGCGAGGCCAATGTTTATATCGCCAACATCGTCAAATGCCGCCCGCCCGGCAACCGCAATCCGCAAGCGGAAGAGGCTGAGGCCTGCAGCGCCTATCTGCAACGGCAGATCGAACTGATCCAGCCGAAACTGATTATCGCGCTGGGCAAGGTGGCCGCGGTCAACCTGCTCGGCCGTGACGCCAGTATCGCCAGCCTGCGCGGGCAGGTGCATGCGTACCGCGGGATCCCGATGATCGTTACCTATCATCCTGCCTACCTGCTGCGCACGTTGTCGGACAAGTCGAAAGCCTGGGAGGATCTGTGTTTCGCGGTTGAAACCATGCAGCGCTTGCAATTGGCAGCGGCCGCCGCCATTTAAATCACGCGGCCAAACCTGAAACTGGAGATCACTGTGAACAAAAACGCTGTGAATAAACAAATTTCCCTGTTGATTTTATTGGTGTTTTCCGTATTCTCCGGCGGCTGCGGTTACAACACGCTGCAAACGACGGATGAGCAGGTCAAGGCGAGCTGGGCGGAGGTGGTCAACCAGTATCAGCGCCGCGCCGATCTGATCCCCAACCTCGTCGAGACCGTGAAGGGTTTCGCCGCGCAGGAGCGCGACGTGCTGCTGGGCGTGACCAATGCTCGCGCCAAGGTGGGCTCTATCCAGGCCACGCCGGAGTTGGTCAACGACCCGCAGGCATTCGCGCGCTTTGCGCAGGCGCAGGGCGAACTGTCCTCGTCGCTGTCGCGGCTGCTGGTCGTTGCCGAGAATTATCCCCAACTCAAGTCCGATGCCAATTTCCGCGATCTGCAGGCGCAGCTCGAGGGCACCGAGAACCGCATCACCGTTGCGCGCAACCGTTACATCGAGGCGGTGCGTGAATACAACGTTGTCGTCCGTTCGTTCCCGAGCAATCTGACGGCGATGCTGTTCGGTCACAAGGAAAAGCCGCAGTTTGCAGTCGAGAACGAAAAGGAAATCAGCAAGCCGCCGAAGGTCGATTTCGGCAAGCCTGCTTCGGCGCCTGCGCCGGCTGCGCCAGAAAGTCCCCCGAACGAGTACACGGTACCGGCGGTCAGGTAACCCATGCCCGTGATGGTGCTGCCGCGCGCACTCGTCACGGTGGCCTTGCTGTGTTTTGCCCTCGTTGCCGCGTCCGCCGACGTGGCGGTGCCGCCGCTGAAGGCGCGCGTCACTGACCAGACAGGCACGCTGTCGGCGGAGCGCATCGCCGAGCTTGAGCGGCAGCTCGCTGCCTTCGAGGTGAAAAAAGGCGCCCAGATTGCCGTATTGATGGTGCCCACGGTGCAGCCCGAGACCATTGAGCAATACGCCGTACGTGCTTTTGAGCAATGGAAGCTGGGGCGCAAGCGCATCGATGACGGTGTGCTGCTGGTGATTGCCAAGGACGATCGCAAGCTGCGCATCGAGGTCGGTTACGGACTCGAGGGTGTGCTGACCGATGCCACAGCAAAACGCATCATCAGCGACGATATCGTGCCGCAGTTCAAGCGGGGTGATTTTGCCGCCGGTGTCGTGGCCGGTGTTTCGCGCATCATGAAAGTTGTCGATGGCGAAGCCTTGCCGCCGCCGGCAGCGGCCTCACGTAACGGAGCGGGGAGTCTGCCGTTCAACCCGGAATGGCTGATTGCCGGTTTTGTACTGTTCAGCGTTATTAATCAAGGGCTGCGTGCGGTGCTGGGCCGGCTTGGAGCGGCCGGCGTCATGGCGGTTGTCGCTGGATTCATCATCTGGCTGGTCATCAGCAGCTTGATTGGCGCATCAATCGCCGGTGTGATCGCCTTCCTGATCAGCCTGACAACGGGGGCAAGGGCAAGCTTCGGCGGCTATGGTGGATCGGGCGGCGGCGGCTCGTGGTCTTCCGGCGGTGGTGGCGGCGGATTCGGTGGTGGGGGCGGCCGCTCGGGCGGCGGTGGTGCATCGGGGAGTTGGTGACATGAACATAAAACGCCTGATCAAACACCTGCTGCTGCCCCCCTGGCTGACACGCCACACGTTTTCAGCGGCGGTGATGGGCCGTATCGAGGACGCAGTGAAACACAGCGAGCGGCTGCATCGCGGCGAATTGCGCGTCGTGGTCGAAGCCAGCCTGGACCTCCGTCCGCTGCTGCGCGACCAGAGTCCGCGGGCGCGGGCCTGCGAGGTTTTTGCGGAGACCGGCGTCTGGGACACCGCCGGCAACAGCGGTGTGCTGCTCTACATCAACCATGCCGATCGCGACATCGAGATCGTGGCCGACCGCGGCATCAGCGCACAGGTGACGCAGGAACAGTGGGAGACGATCTGCCGCAGCATGGAGCAGGCCTTCCGGGAACATCGTTTCGAGGCGGGCCTGTTCGAGGGCATCCGGCGGATCACCGCATTGCTGGCGCAACATTTCCCGGCGACCGGAGAAAATCCCGACGAACTCGGCAACCGCCCGACCTTGCGCTAGCAGGCCCTAAAGAAACAGCCGTTTGTTCTCTGCTGGCGGACTCCGCCTGTCACATCGCGGACGCGCATGCCGGCACCTGATCATTGCCGGTGCCATGGCCTGCACCGGGGTTGTGCGCGTCCGGGTTTTACCAAAATGGTTCGCTCCGGATGAGGACGTCGCGGTAGTCGGATTGACGCATCTTGCTGTAAAGTCGCGCCACTGTTGCCGAAAAAACTGCAGAAATAATGCATCGCGGCAACGGCAGACATGAGAGGAGCCGGATTGCTGATCTGTTCAAGCTGCCTGCACGGAAGCGCAAAAGGTTCGCTGCATGATTGAAGCCACATGATTGAAGCCATCATTGCCGGCCTGACGGCGCTGCTGACGCCGCAGGCGCTGCTGTTCATGCTGATTGGCGTGGTCTACGGGCTGGTCATCGGCATTCTTCCGGGTCTCGGGGGTGTGGTGGCGATGGCGCTGCTGCTGCCGTTTACCTATGGATTTGAAACCGCTGCCACGCTGGCGCTGCTGCTCGGTGCGCATATCGCGACCATCTGGGGCGACTCGGTTACCAGCATCCTGTTCAGCGTGCCGGGCTCGGCCAAGGGTCTCGCCTTGTGTTTTGACGGTTATCCGATGACCCAGAAGGGCCAGGCCAAACGTGCGCTGGCGGCTTCTGCCACCGGTGCCTTGATGGGCGGCATCATCGGCGCGATTTTCCTCGCCTTGTGCATTCCGCTGATCCGGCCGGTGATCCTCGCCCTCGGCCCCAGCGAATACCTGATGATGGCGCTGTGGGGGCTGACAGTGATCGCCACTTTCAGCGAGGGCTCCCTGATGAAAGGCCTGACCGCCAGCGTACTCGGCGTACTGGTGGCCTTCATCGGCATGGATGTGGTGACCGCGACACCGCGCTTCACCTTCGGCAGCGAATTCCTGATGGATGGCATTTCCTTCCCGGTGGCGATGATCGGACTGTTCGCGGTCTCCGAAATGATGAAACTCGCGATCAAGGGCACCCCCATCGTCGATCGTTCGCTGGTGAAGGAAGAGAGCACCATATGGCAGGGCGTGTGCGACGCTTTCAGACACTGGTGGCTGGTGGTGCGTTCCAGCCTGCTCGGGCTGTGGATCGGCGTGCTGCCGGGCGTCGGCGCCAGCGTTGCCGGACTCGCGGCCTATGCCCAGGCGGTGCAGACCTCGAAAACGCCGGAGCGTTTTGGCAAGGGCGCGGTCGAGGGTGTCATTGCACCGGACGCGACCATGGGTGCCAATGAAGGCGGCGGCCTGATGCCGACGCTGGCCTTCGGCATCCCCGGCGGCGAGAGCATGGCGATCCTGCTGGTGGCGTTCATTGGTCTGGGTGTGGTGCCGGGCCCGGACATGCTGACCAAGAATCTGGATCTGGTGTTCAGCATGGTGTGGATCATTGTCATCGCCAACGTCGCGGTGACGCTGATCGGCCTGTGCATCACGCCGTGGCTGGCGCGGCTGCCTTCGCTGCAGGCCAATCTGATGGTGCCGGTGGTACTGGCCGTATGTTTTGTCGGCGCCTATGCCACGCGCGGCCACATTGAGGATGTGGTGGTGGCTGCGGTGTTCGGCGTCGTCGGCTACCTGATGGACAAATACCGCTATTCGCGTGCGAATTTCGTCATCGGCATGGTGCTGGCGGTGATGATCGAACGCAACCTGCATATATCACTGACGCTGTATGGCCGCGATTTCCTGCTCGAGCGGCCGATTGCGCTGGCGATGCTGCTGTTCGTGCTGTTCACTGCGGCGCTGCCGTTTGTGCGCAACTGGCGGCGCAAACGCAGGCAGGCCGCTGTCGCTGGAGCGACCAAGCCATGAAGATCAGCCGCCATGCCCAGGAGAATGTGGCTTCGGTCCTGCTGCTGGTGTTTTTTGCCGGTGTCATTGTGTTGTGCCAGGATTTCGGGCCGCGGGCGCGGATGATCCCGCAGCCGCTGGCGGTCTTCGGCATCATGCTGACACTGATCCAACTGGCCTGGCACAACTTCGGCTCGCCGGAGGAACTGCAGATGGACATGATCACGGTGCAGGCGCCGGATATTCCCGTTGCAGAAGTGCCCGTGACACTCGTGAAGAAACCGTCGTGGCAGCGGGAGGCGATCGCTTACGGCATGATCG
>JANOEW010000097.1:0-2705 GCA_031413475.1 Amaricoccus sp. | reverse complement strand
GACGGCACCGCCGCGAGCAACTCGACCGCGGTGCCGAGCGGCCGCTTGAGCGACGCCGGGCACATCTCGGTCAGGAATATCGCGATGCCGAAGCTGACCGGAACGCCAATGGCCAGCGCGATCAACGAGGTCAACAAGGTGCCGTAGATCGGCGCGAGCCCGCCGAAGGTGCTCGTGACCGGGTTCCACACGTTGGTCGTGAAGAACGAGAACCCGAACTTGTCGATGGCCGGCCAGGCGGAGAAGAGCAGCGCGACGATGATCGCGACGAGCGTGCCGAGCACGAAGACAGCGAAGAACTGCGTGGTGCGCTCGAACAGCGCGTCCTGCCAGCGTCCGGCGGCTTGGCGCGATCCCGGCGGGCCGGGTTCGCGCGCCGCGCGCTCTCGTGGGACGGACATGGGGCTGGGAAGCGTGGCGGAGGCCGCGTCGATCGGCATCTTAACCCCTGTCGCGAGACGCCGGCCGGGCCCGCGGGGCCACGACCGGCGGAAGGAAAGGACGCGATCGGGACAATGCCGGTCGCGTGTTCTTCTTGGAAAGGATCAGTTCCAGAGCGCCTTGCCCGAACCGTCCTTGATCTGGCCGCGCCACGCTTCGGCGATCTGCTGCGTCACGGCGGCGGGCATGGGGACGTAGTCGAGCTCGGCCGCCATCGCCTGGCCGTTCTTGAACGACCAGTCGAAGAACTTCATCACCTCGACCGCGTTCTGCGGCTTGTCCTGCTTGCCGTGCATGAGGATGAAGCTCGCGCCAGCGATCGGCCAGCTGTCCTTGCCCGGCTGGTCGGTCAGCACGACCCCCATGCCCGGAGTGCCCTTCCAGTCGGCACCCGCGGCGGCGGCCTGAAACGTCAGGTCGTCCGGCGCGACGAAGACGCCATCGCGGTTGCGCACGACCGCGTACGAGATGTTGTTCTTCTTCGCATAGGCGTACTCGACGTAGCCGATCGAGCCCTTGATCCGTTGCACGTACGCGGCGACGCCTTCGTTGCCCTTGCCGCCCACGCCTTCCGGCCAGGACACCGCGGTACCCGCGCCCACCTTCGTCTTCCATTCCGGGCTCATCTTCGCCAGGTAGTCCGTCCACAGGAACGTGGTGCCGGAGCCGTCCGAGCGGCGCACGACCGTGATCGGGTCGGCGGGAAGCTTCAGGCCGGGGTTGAGGTCGGCGATCGCCTTGTCATCCCAGCGCTTGATCTTGCCGAGGTAGATGTCGGCCAGGACCGGGCCGGTCAGCTTGAGCTGGCGGGCGGTGATGCCCTCGATGTTGATGACCGGGACGACGCCGCCGATGATGGCGGGGAACTGCAAGAGGCCTTCCTTGGCGAGGTCCTCGGCCTTGAGCGGCATGTCGGAGGCGCCGAAGTCGACGGTCTTGGCCTTGATCTGGGCGATGCCGCCGCCGGAGCCGATCGACTGGTAGTTCATGCCCACGCCGGTCGCCTTCTTGTAGGCCTCGGCCCACTTGGCGTAGATCGGGTAGGGGAAAGTCGCGCCGGCGCCGGTGATGTCGGCGGCGGAGGCGAGCGGCGCGGCCACCGCCGCGAAGGCGGCGACCACGAAGGAAATCAGGGGTTTGCGCATGGTCAGATCCTCGGTTCGGAATGCTCCGAGGCGAAGACTAGAGGCCGACTGTGACAGTGCCATGACCTACCAATGACTCTTTGTGACAACCGGCGGGAGTCAGGCGGTCGGGTCCCCGTGGTACAGGCGCACCGTGTGTCGCGCCTCGACGAAGAACAGCCACCGCTCGCCAGCCATGCCGGCGAGGCAGGCCGCGACCGCGAAGGCGCCGCCCACAGGATCCGCGAGTCCCACCGCGAGCCACAGGACCGGGACCGCGATGCCGGCCAGCAGGAAGGTCAGCCGCGCGACGATCCTCGCCGCCGGCGTGGGCCGGACCATGAACTCGCGCGTGAGGAAGGTGCCGCCGCTGTGACCGGCGTCGAGCAGGCGCGCGGCCATGACGCTGCCCGCGCTGCCCGGCGGCCGCACGCCGCGGTCGACGCCGATCGCCTGCTCGAGCGTCAGCGCGCCGGCCATCCCGCGGATGAAGCGCCAGTACTCGACCTTCACGAGGAGGACGGAGAGCAGCAGGACGATGCCGATGGTCGCTATCCAGCCGGCATCGGACGCGGGGCCCAACAGCGCGACCAGCAGCACCGCCCCGGACGCATGGCCCAGCACGACATAGCCGAGCGGCACGCGCCGCGTGTGCCAGGCGCGGATCGGCTTCAGGCTCGCGTAGATCATGGCGGTACAGACGAGCACGATCCACGCGAGCGCGAGCGTGGCGACCGCGAGCGCGGCGACGATCGGCGAACGTAGTTCGACGTAGAGGACCGCGGCGAAGCTGGTGGCGACCGGCATGAGCGCCAGCGCGAACACCGCCTCGCGCGACAGCCAGGAGGTGCGGAAGCGCGACGCCGAGCGCCAGGCGTTGCGCGGGTTGGCGAGGTGCAGCGTCGACGAGCCCAGTCCGGCGACGACGAAGCCGAGCGCGACGGCGGCGACGCAACCGAGCGCCGGCCGCGATGCGATCGTCGGCGCGCCGGCAAGGGCGGCGATTTCCGCGACCGCGACAAGCGCGAGCGCGCCGAGTCCCGCGCCGGACAGCACGGTGAACGCGATGACGGACCAGGCGGCGTGCACGGCCTAGGGTCTGTCGACGCTACCGGGGCACCCGCGCTGGCGCCGCGCTGG
>JANOEW010000096.1:0-9216 GCA_031413475.1 Amaricoccus sp. | reverse complement strand
CGGCGGAGTAGTTGGCGGTTTCCACCTTGAACTCGGCCAGCGAATCGACGGAGGGCGAGAACGAATAGGTCATGGCGTCATAGTCCATCACTTCAATCCCGTCGAGGAAGAAGCGGTTGGCAGTGTCGCGGGAGCCGTTGGCCGAGAAGCCGGTGCTGCCCGACAGTCGTTTTCTTCCCTTTGCGCTTGACGATCTACAATTGGACCGATCCCGATACGAACGAACGATTCAAGCTGTCGAGTCCGTGTTTCCCTCGTCGCAGGTTCACTACGAGTTCTTTGAATCTTTGTTTAATGACGACGCCGTAACAAAAATCACCGACTTCGTCGGCGTTCCCGCCAAACCAGGAAATTTTGCGAAGCGAATAAACTCCAGCCCTTTGCACATGCCGATTACGCCGAAAGATTTCGCTGAGGTGCGCAGGGTGCTCGATCCGACCTATCGTTACTGCGCCGAACGATTCGGGGAAGCCGAGATCAAGGCGATCTGGAAGTTCTGCTGATCTGATCCTGGCAAGATCCGCATCAGGCGGCCCCCAGTCCCAGCCGCATCGCCGTCCGCCGCACCGGCGCGGTACCGTGGAGCAGCTGCAGCCCGGCCCGGCGTGCGTCGCGGAACGGCTGCCAGCCCGCCATCGCGGCGCGGTTCAGCGCGTCGACCCCGGCGACGCGCAGCACGATGTCGCTGTGCCGGGCCCGATGATACCGCGCGAGCAGGTCCGGGGCGCCGATGTCGCCGCCGGCGTCGCGCGCGGCGACGCAGAGATCGACCAGCGTCGCGATGTCGCGCAGGCTCATGTTCAAGCCCTGCGCCCCGATCGGGGGGATAACGTGCGCGGCCTCCGCCACTAGCGCCGTGCGCGGACCGTCCAACCGATCGACCACCTGAGCGACGACCGGCCAGATGCGGCGCGGGCTCGAAAGCCGCATCACGCCGACGATCCCACAGGACCGCAGGTTCAGTTCCGCTTCGAAAGGACCGGGCGCCATCTCGAAAAGCGCCTGCGCCCGCGATCCCGCCTCCATCCAGACCACAGCCAACTGCGGCGCGCCGTCCCGGTCGGGCAACGGCACCAGGGTGAACGGCCCACCGGAGCGGTGGATCTCGGTCGAGACCGCGTCGTGGGGCAGCGGATGGGCCACGGTGAACACCAGGGCCTTCTGCCCGTAGCTCCAGCGCCGCACGCCGATCCCGAGCGTCTCGCGCACGAAGCTGTCGCGCCCGTCGGCCGCAACCACAAGCTTGGCGCGGATCTGGACGCCGCCGTCGAGCCGCGCCAGCGCCGCGCTGGTCCGCGGCGTCAGTCCGGCGATCCGGGCCGGCGCAATCAGCCGCGCGCCGGGCTGCTCGGCGATATGTTCAACCAGCGCGCGCCGCAGCAGCCAGTTGGGCAGATTGTAGCCGAAGACATCGACGCCGAGCTCCGTGGCGACGAAGTCGGCCGTTTCGCGGATCACGGGCTCGGACCCGCCCGCATCGGCGATCCGCATGACCCGCAGCGGCGCGGCGAGCGCCGCGACCCGCTCCCAGAGCCCGGCGCGGTCGAGGAGCGCGACGGCGGGTTGCAGGAAGGCGGTCGAGCGCAGATCGGAGCCCTCGCGCTCCGGCTCGGTCACCGGCGCCGCCGCGTCGACGCAGATCGTCGCGAAGCCCTCGCGCGCGAAGACCGCCGCGGCGGTCATCCCGGCGACTCCGCCGCCCGCGACCAGCACGTCCGTCTCGATGCGTTCCATGACCTCGGTTGTAGGCCCGCTCCCGGTCGGCGCAAAGGGACCTCAGACCAGCCGCGTCAGAAAGTCCACGAGATCGTCGGTCCGATGCTGGACATGCGGCGCCGGGGCCCCCTGGCCGACCAGCACTGTCCGCATCCCGAGCGCGAACGGCGCCTCGAGGTTGTGGACGTCGTCCTCGAACATCGCCGCCCGCGCCGTGGCGAGGCCGTCGGTCGCGAAGACCCGCGTGAAGGCGTCGTGGCGCGGCTTCGGCGCGAACCCGGCGTCCTCGATGCCGTAGAGTGCGTCGAAGGCCGCGCCGATCCCCAGCGCGGCCGTCACCCGCCGCGCATGCTCGCGCGAGCCGTTGGTGTAGACCAGCTTGCGCCCCGGCAACGCCGCGATCGCCTCGGCGAGCGCCGGCGCCGGGGAGAGACGCCCGAGATCGATGTCGTGCACCGCCGCGAGATAGGGCTCCGGCGCGAGCCCATGCTCGGCCATCAGGCCCGCGAGCGTGGCGCCGTGCGTGCGCCAGTAGAATTCGCGCAAGTGTGTTGCCCGGTCGGCGTCCACCCCGAGGGCCGCCATCACGTAGTCCGTCATCCGCCGCTCGATCTGGTCGAACAGCCTTACCTCGGGCGGGTAGAGCGTATTGTCGAGATCGAAGACCCAGGCCTCGACATCGGCGAAGGCGGTGCGTGGCATGGGGCCTGTCTAGCGCGCCGTGCGGCAGGCGACAACCGGCCCTCGATTTTTGCCGCGCCGGCGGCTACGCTAACTATTGTACCAAAAGGATCGCGCCGGATGCCCGCACCGCAGCAGGGACCGAAGGACGCCTACGGCCTCGTGTTGGAAGCGATCGACCAGGGTGAGTTCCGCCCGGGCGACCGGCTGGTGGAATCCGACCTCGCCGAGCGGTTCGGAGTGTCGCGCACGCCGATTCGCGAGCCGCTGCAGCGGCTGGAGACCCAGGCGGTGCTGGCGCGCGACGGGCGCAGCCTCGTGGTCTCGAGCCTCGACCACGACCAACTCGGCGAGCTCTACGTGGTTCGCGCCGAACTCGAAGGCCTCGCCGCGCGCCTCGCCGCCCAGCACGCCGCGCCCGAGGAAATCCGCGTGCTCTGGGAAATGATCCGCAAGGACCGTGAATTCGTCGACCGCCCCGAGGCGCTGGCTCGCGCGAACAAGCGGTTCCACCGCCAGGTGCACCTCGCGAGCCACAACCGCTATCTCGTCCAGCAACTGGAGATGGTTCACCGCTCCATGGCGCTGGTCGCGAACACCTCGCTCGCGGCTTCCGGCCGCGGGGCCATGGCGCTCGACGAACACGAGAGCATCGTGCGCGCGATCGAGACCCGCGACGGCGCGGCGGCCGACACGGCGATCCGCCTGCACATCAGCCGCGCCTTCGAAACCCGCCTGATGCGCGACGCCGAGCGCTACGGCGTCTGATCCGGCTTAGCGCGCCCGGCGGGCGCGCCGTGTTCGGTCTTGTGCCAGTGGAACGGCGCGTAGAAGATCTCGGCGATCGCGCGCCAGGCGGCCAGCGCCCCCAGCGGCCAATAGAGCGGCAACACCGCGATCCAGGGCAGCATCCGCGCCCGTCCGCTGTCGATGAGCGCCAGCGCCGCCGTCGCGACCATCACAGATTGCCCGGCGATCATCGACACGGCGAACGCCGTGTTCAGTCCGGCCGGCAGCGCCCGGAGAATCGGCAGATCCAGGCCCAGCGCGCCGGCCCACAGCAGCCAGAACAGCGGCATGGCCAGGTAGGACGTCATCCCGCCCAGGAACAGCACCTGGAACCCGAGGAATCCGCGCCAGCCGAGATCCCGGACCAGGGCGCCCGGCCGGCGCATGTGAACCGCCCAGGTGATCGCGTAGCCCTTCAGCCAGCGCGAGCGCTGCCGGACCCAGCGGCCCATGCTGGTGGCGTTCGCCTCCTCCAGCGTCGTCGACGGGATCATTTCGCAGCGATATCCGAACCGCGCGAGCCGTATCCCGAGGTCGGCGTCTTCGGTGACGTTGTGCGCGTCCCAGGCCCCTACCCGCTCCAGCGCCGCGCGGCGGAAGAACACCGTCGTGCCGCCCAGCGGGATCGGCAGCCCGAGCCGCTGGACCCCGTGCAACAGGATGCGGAACCAGACCGCGTATTCGATGGTGAAGCAGCGCGACAGCCAGTTCCGCCCGGTGTCGTAGAAATCGAGATAGCCCTGCACGCAGGCGACCTCGGCCGGGGCCTGCATCAGATGCTGCACCACGGCGCGGATCTGCCCCGGATCGGGCACGTCCTCGGCGTCGTAGACCCCGACGATCTCGCCGCGACAGAATGGCAGGGCGTAATTCATCGCCCGTGGCTTGGTCTGGATCGTGCCCCGGGGCACGGTGACGACCTCGACCGTGGGCGGCAGGCCCGCCCGGGCGATGGCGGTGAGCGTCTCGCCGTCGTCCGCCTCGAGCACGAGCTTGATGTCGAGCAGCGGGGCGGGATACTCCATCCTGCCCAACGCGGCGAGCAGTTGACTGGCCACCGCCGCCTCGCCCTTCAGCGGCACCAGCACCGAGACCGACGGCAGCCGCCGGTAGTCGGCCAGCCGCGCCGCCGCTGCGCTGGTCGTGGGCGGGCCGCCGCGCCAGCGCGCGAACAGCGCCACCAGCCGCAGCCCGGTCGTCATCAGGTTCGCTGCGAGAATCCAGACCAGCGCCGCCTGCAACGCGAGAACGGGCGCGAGCGCGACCGCGCCGAGCACGCCGGCGGTCGCCGCCGCCTTGCGCCGGCTGAAGCCGGCGCTGAGCAGGTCGCGACAGCTGTAGGCCGCGTCGCAGCGCCGTTCGGCGTCCGCGGCCATGCGGGCACCGAATTGGCGGTTGATCGCGCGCCTGATCGCGTCCGCCGGGGCGATCGCCAGCGCCACCGGCTCGCCCGGGACGCCGAGCCCCTCCATCGCGGCCAGGCCTCGCGCGGGGTTGGCGATCGCGATCACCCGCCGCCCGCTGTGCGTCCGCCAGGGAATCGCCTCGAGCCGCAGGCAGAGATAGGGATCGACGCCGACGGCCAGGTCCGGCTCGGGCGGCGTCGAATCGAGGTCGGCGCGGCCGAGCTTCGACTGCTCGGACAGCGCCGCGATCAGGGCCTCGCGCGAGATCAGGCCGTTGACCAGTAGGATGTGCCCGAGCAGGGTATCTTGCCCGCGCTGCAGCGCCAGCGCGTCTTGG
Source organism: Amaricoccus sp. (assembly GCA_031413475.1). GTDB lineage: Bacteria > Pseudomonadota > Alphaproteobacteria > Rhodobacterales > Rhodobacteraceae > Amaricoccus. The sequence goes on along the minus strand of JANOEW010000096.1, from coordinate 4,287 downwards.
AGCGCGTCAGGCGCCAGCGCGCCCGCCCGCACCAGCAAGTCGCCGAGATACGGCTGCGCCGCCGCCGCCCGCACCGCGGGCGCGGCGTACGTCGGCTTGAAAGGTAAGACCTGCGCCATGCACCGAACTCCCACGCCGACCCGGGCGGGAGCTTGCGAAGCGAGGTTTAAGAAACTCTTAAACTCTCTGAGAGTGCTCGTTAATCCTTATCGAGCTCTTCCGGCTGCGTTCCAGGCCGCCGCAAGGCCCATCATCGCCACGAAGCGCTCGAACAGGTAGAAGCTGTCCTGGGGGCCCGGGCTCGCCTCGGGATGGTGCTGCACCGAAAACACCGGCCGGTCGGCCATGGCGATGCCGCAGTTCGAGCCGTCGAACAGCGACACGTGCGTCTCGATCACGCCGGCGGGCAGGGTCTGGCTGTCCACGGTGAAGCCGTGGTTCATCGAGGTGATCTCGACCTTGCCGGTGGCGAGTTCCTTGACCGGGTGATTCGCGCCGTGGTGGCCGTGGTTCATCTTGATGGTGCGCGCGCCAAGCGCCAGCGCCAGCATCTGGTGGCCGAGACAGATGCCGAACACCGGCATGTCGCTTCGCGCCAGCATCTCCTGGATCATCGGCACGGCATAGGCGCCGGTCGCCGCCGGATCGCCCGGCCCGTTCGACAGAAACAGTCCCTCCGGCGCTTGCGTCAGCACCTCCTCGGCGGTCGCCGTCGCCGGCAGCACGGTCACGTCGCACCCGGAGGACGCGAGGCAGCGCAGAATGTTGCGCTTGGCGCCGTAGTCGATGGCCACCACCTTCCGTCCGGGCCCTTCGCGCCGGCGGTAGCCTTCCGGCCAGGCCCAGCGCATCTCGTCCCAGCGATAGTTCTGCGCGCAGGTCACCTCGCGGGCGAGGTCCATCCCGACCAGTCCCGGAAAGGCCCGGGCCCGCGCCAGCAGCATGTCGAGGTCGAAGGTCCCGTCCGGCGCATGGCTGATCGCCACGTGCGGCGCGCCCTGCAGGCGGATCGCGCGCGTCAGTCGGCGGGTGTCGACGCCCCCGACCCCGATCCGGCCGCGCCGCGCCAGCCAGGCCGCGAGCGGTCCGGCGGCGCGCCAGTTCGCCGGGGCGGTCGGATCCCATTTGACCACCATGCCCGCGGCGACCGGGTCGGCCGCCTCGTCGTCCTCGGGATTCACGCCGACGTTGCCGATATGGGGAAAGGTGAAGGTCACTACCTGGCCCGCGTAGGACGGGTCGGTCATGATCTCCTGATAGCCCGACATCGCGGTGTTGAAGCAGAGTTCACCCACCGCCGCGCCAGCCGCGCCGAACCCGCGGCCGTAGAAGACCTGTCCGTCGGCGAAAACGATGCAGGCCGTCGCCTTAAGCGCGCCGGCCGGCGCGGAGGCGAGCGCCCGATCGGAAGGCGCGGGGCGGTCGGTCATCTTCGGCTCCCGGGAGCGTGTCGGAGTGAACCTAGCCGGCCGCAGCGGGGGGGTCAAGGGAGCGAGGGTTGAGATTTACGTATGTTTACGAGATAGTTACGCTAAAGACCGCCCCTTGTGCCCGTCCGGGGGGCGGCCTATATTTGAGTGCTTCCGCCGGTTCGCTGGCTCCAGACACGGGTGCAGAATGTTGCGCGAGCGGTTCTCCGCTGATCTCAAGGACGCCATCAAGGCAAAGGATGCGCCCCGCGTCTCCACCCTCCGGCTCATAACGGCGGCGATCAAGGACCGCGACATCGCGGCGCGCTCGGAGGACAATACGGACGGCGTGTCGGACGCCGAGATCCTCGCGATCCTCGGCAAGATGATCAAGCAGCGACACGAGAGCGCCAAGGCCTACGAGGAGGGCGGCCGGATCGACCTCGCGGACCAGGAGCGGGCGGAATGCAAGATCATCAAGGGCTACCTGCCACGACAGATGACCGAGGACGAAATACGCACCGCGATCTCGACCGCCATAGCCGACACCGGCGCGGCGTCGATCCGCGACATGGGCAAGGTGATGGCCGTGCTCAAGGCCCGTCATCCGGGCAAGATGGACTTCGCGCGCGCCTCCGCCGTGGTCAAGGACGCCTTCACCTAAAAGAGACGTAGATTCAGGAGGTTCCTTCGATGCCCGATGCGCCTCTTTCCACCAAGATTGCGGGTAAGGTCGTCCTCGACGAGATTGTCCCTGCCGGAGACCCATGGGGAGCCGTAGTCCGCGCGGGCGACGTTCTGACGATCATTGACCTCGTGGGTCAGCGACGGTGGATTCTCTGTGCTATGATAATGTGAACCGGCAGGATCGCTATTGCGCGAGCGATACCGTAAGGATTCAGGACACTGTTTACGTCGGGCTGGGCACCGCCTGTACGCTGACAGCGGCGCTGGTCTTATGGTCGTGATCGAGGATAGTTTTGGCCGCCACGATACGCTTTATGGATGTTGCAGCAACGCCAACAACCACATTCGCTATGGCGTGATCACGACGGAGTCCAGCTACACGAATTTCGAGACCATCCTTGGCAGGTTCGGCCTCGGTGAATCGGCCATTGTGCCGAACGTCAACTGGTTCATGAGCGTTCCCGTGCTGAGAAACGGCAGCTCCGGCATCGCACGACGACCCGCAAGCTGGGCAGCCACGTGGCGCTGAAGGCGATGCGAGACGTGCTGGCCGTGCTGTCGAACTGCCCGCAGATGCACAATCCCTGCAACGGTCACGATCAGACCCCGATAAGGATCGTCGTCACCCGCCCTGCATTAGTTCGGCGAAGTTCAATCATCCGAACCGCTCGGCGCCAGTGCGCGGAGCGCTTGACCGGGCCGCTCGGACAGCGGACCTTGCGGGCGGGCACTCGGGGGAAGCGGGCATGAAGAAGCGCAGGTTCGGACGCCTCGACGGCCGCGATGTCTCCGAAATCACGCTCGAGAGCGCCGACGCCGCGGTGTCGATCCTGAACTACGGCTGCGTGTTGCGCGACTGGCGGGTGGACGGCGACGGCCGCAGCCTGCCGATGGTCCTCGGCTTCCCGAACTTCGAGGACTACGACCGGCATTCCCGCTCGCACGGGGCGATCGTCGGGCGCATCGCCAATCGGACGTCGGGCTCCAGCTTCGACCTCGAGGGACAGACGCACCGGCTCACCCCGAACCATGGCCCGAACCAGCGACATCATATTCATGGTGGCGCTGTCGGCCTAGGGCGGCGGTTGTGGGAGATGGAGGGCGACGCGGCGGCGAACGCGGTGCACCTTCGCTATCTCAGCCCTGACGGCGAGGAGGGCTATCCCGGCGCTGTCGCCTTCGACGTGACCTACCGGCTCCAGGGATCGCGCCTCAGCAGCGAAATGCGCGGGCTCCCGGACCGGCCCACCCCGATCAATCTCGCGCATCACGCGTATTACAACCTCGGCGGCGGCGGCACGGTGCGCGATCATACGCTCTGGATCGATGCGGCCGCCTATGCACCTCTCGACACCGAATCGATTCCGCTCGGATCGGTAGAGCCGGTCGAGGGCGGCTCCCTCGACTTTCGCGAACCGCGCACGATCGAAGCGGCGGACCCCGACCGCATCGGGATCGACAACTACTTCGTGCTGAACCCGAACCGAGACCGCGCCAAGCCCCCCGCCTGGGCCTCCTGCCCGCGCACCCAGCGCCGGATCAGCGTCTGGACCGACGAGCCGGGGTTGCAGGTCTTCGACGCGGCGACGATGACGGTCGGCGCGCCGGGCCACGACGGCGCGACCTACGGCCCCTTCTCCGGCCTCTGCTTCGAGGCCCAGCATTTTCCCGATGCGATGAACAACCCGGAATGGCCGAGCATAGTCAGATCGTCGGATACGCCGTATTATCAGAAGTATGTCGTCGATATCTCGCGCGAGGGCTGACGCCTTCCGCAAGCACATTCAACCTATGCGAGAATCAAGGGTTAACCACCCTTAGCGTTAAAAGACCTGTCAACTACTAAATCTGCGCTGGTGGCAGATAAATCCGTTGACCGAAGCACGAAACTTCCCTCTCCTGGTGTTCCAATTTCGACAGGACACAATATCTGGTAACGGCTGAATGCCGACCCAAAGGACCGAGGCCAGCCCGTAGGCGACCGCCGACGTGCCCTGGCAACCGTGCCCCTCGAGGTGCATCCCCAGCACACCGAGGGTGCCGAGCTCTTTGGCCAGCTCGCGCGCCGGGACCCGTCCCGCCTCGAACCAGTCGGCGACATGCGGCTTGATGCCGTCGTCGACGAACTGGCGCACGACATCGCGGATGGCCCTCTCCTCCTCGCTGAGCAGGTGGTCGATCGAGAAGAGGT